>NZ_BAAAMU010000055.1:0-70942 GCF_039529435.1 Nonomuraea maheshkhaliensis | reverse complement strand
GTCTGCCCGACCAGCCGCAGCAGCACCTCGCTGGCCGCCGGCCGCGCCTCGGGATCGTGGTCCAGGCAGGCCACGATCAGCCCGTGCAACTCCCCCAGCTCCGGCAGGTCCGCCTGACCGCCGGTGATCCTGGCCACGGTCGCCGCCATCGACCCGCCCTCGAACGGCGAGGCTCCGCTCACCGCGAACACCATCGTCGCCGCCCACGAGAACACGTCACCGGCCGGCGTGGCCGCGCCGCCCGCCAGCCGCTCCGGAGCGGTGTACGCGGGCACCGCCACCTTCCGCGTCGACACCGACGCCTGCGCCATCGCGTGTTCCAGCCCCGCGTCGGCCACTCTGGGCCCGTCGGGTCCCAGCAGCACGTTGCCCGGCCGGATGTCGCCGTGCACCAGCCCCGCCTGGTGCAGCGCGACCAGCGCCGTGATCGTTCCGGCCGCCAGCCGGTGCAGCCCCACCCCGTCGACCGACCCGCCGACCTCCGCCAGCGAGGGGCCGTCCACCCATTCGGCCACCAGGTACGCCTGCTCGCCCTGCACGCCCGCGTCCAGGACCTGCGCCGTGCCGACCGCCGAGACCGCCCGCAGCGGCTCCATCTCCCGCAGGAACGCCTCCGGGTCCACCTCGGCCGGTAATAATCGCACCAGGACCGGCTCCCCGGCCCTCGACCGCCCGGCGAACACCCCGGGCGCCAGCCGCCCGCTCAGCCGATATCCCGCGGCCTCCGCGGGATCTCCCGCACGTAACTCAGTGATCTCAGGCATGCCCTGCACAAGCCTTCCGTCAAGGCCGTCTCCTGATCGTCATTATGGCCACGAACCCCCTCAAAAGGCAGCGAATCATGTACGCAAAGCCCTGTCGGAGACGCCCCCGTACCGGTCAAGCGGGCGCGCGGCCGTGACAGCGGCTTCTTAGACTGGACAGGTGCCTGAGGGAGATGCCGTCCACCGCACCGCCGCCCGCCTCAGAGGCGCGCTCGACGGGCGGACGCTCACCCGGTCGGACTTCCGGGTCCCGAGGCACGCCACCGCCGACCTCACCAGCCGCGCGGTGATCACCACCCTCTCGCGTGGCAAGCACCTGCTCACCCGGGTCGAGGGCGGTCTGACCGTGCACACCCACCTGCGCATGGACGGAAGCTGGCTGGTCACGCCCGCAGGCCGGCGCACCGCCCCCGGCGACCGGGTACGGCTGATCCTGGCGAACGCGGAGTGGCAGGCGGTCGGCGTCAGGCTGGGAATGGTGGACCTGGTCAGGACCGACGACGAGGCACGGCTGGTGGGCCATCTGGGGCCGGATCTGCTGGGTGCGGACTGGGACCCGGAGGAGGCCGTGCGGAGATTGCGAGCGGAGCCCGGCAGGACCATCGGGGAGGCGCTGCTCGATCAGCGCAACCTGGCGGGGATCGGCACGATCTATCGCGCCGAGACCCTGTTCCTGCGCGGGGTCTGGCCGTGGAAGAAGGTCGGGGAGATCGAGGATCTCGACGGGCTGGTGGCACTGGCCCAGCGGCTGCTGGACGCCAACAAGGGACTTGCGGGCACGGTGACCACAGGTGATCGCCGCCCGGGGAACGCGACGTGGGTCTACGGCAGGGCGGGGAGGCCCTGTCGCCGATGCGGCACCCGCATCAGCCGCGGGGAGATGGGGATGCGGCCACAGGAACGGCTGATCCTGTGGTGTGCGGGCTGCCAGCCGCGTTAGGCGGCCACCATGTCCTTGACTTCGGGGAACACGGAGTCGGAGATCGACCCGGGAACCGTCTCGGAAAGGGCGAGACGCTCGCGCTCGGGCGCGTCGGCGAGCACAGGGGCAGCCTGGAGCTCCGCCAGCGCGAACTGGTCGGAAACCTCACGCAGCACCTGCGAAAGCGGCACCCCGAGCGCGCCGCAAATGGACGCGAGCAGCTCGGACGAGGCCTCCTTCTGGCCACGCTCCACCTCGGACAGGTAGCCGAGCGAGACGCGTGCCAGTGTCGACACCTCGCGCAGCGTGCGCCCTTGCCGCACCCGCAACCGCCTCAGCACGTCGCCGAGCAGCTGACGCAGCAGAATCATCTGTCGCTCCCTCCCCGGCGCGGATGTCTTCACCACGCCCCGCGCGATCGGTTCGTGCCGCACATTTTGCTTCTTCGCTTCGTACATACTCCTCGCCGTCATCACTGGGCGACTCCGCCCCTGGACCGCCGCTCGTGCCTCGTTGCGCGACTCATCAGGCCCGCCTGCCGGGCGCTCGGTGCCTGCAGTTGGCTCACGGACCTCACTCACAGCTCCACCGTACCCGTATCCACCGACACCGCGTCAGACCGTGCCTCGGATGTTCGCTCGGGACGTAACACGGTAATCACCCGGAATGTTCCCCTATGTTCGCCTTCAGCACACCTGACAGTAGATCGACTGCCTCGTCCACCGTCTCTACCCTGATACGTTCGCGCGACCCTTCAAGTCTCAATCCCCGGGCCCAAATCTGCCCGCCGGGCCCCGCCACGGCCGCGTAGACGGTGCCGACCGCCTTGCCGTCCTGCGGCTCGGGCCCGGCCACCCCCGTCACCGCCAGCCCGTACGTCGCCCCGCACACCCGCGCGACCCCCGCCGCCATGCCGGCCGCGACCTGGGGATGCACGGCCCCCTCGCGCTCCAGAAGCTCAGCCGGCACGCCCAGCAGCTCGTGCTTGAGATCGGTGGCGTAGGAGATCACCCCGCCCCTGAACGCCTTGGAGGAGCCGGACACCGCGGTGATCGCGGCCCCGATGAGTCCTCCGGTCAGCGACTCCGCCACCGCCACCGTCGCCTGCCGCTCCACCAGCATCGCCAGCACCCCGGCCACATCCGCCATCGCTCACTCCCCGCGCGCCCGCTTGGCCACTTTACGCAGTCTCACGGCCCTGAAGACGTAGTCGACGCCCGTGCCCACGGTCACGACGACCGCTCCGCCCATCACCACCCACTTGACGGGGTCGGGAATGCCGGGCAGGAGATAGAGCACGATCGCGGCGATCTGCAGCACGGTCTTGACCTTGCCGCCGTAGCTGGCCGGGATGACCGCGTGCCGCAGCAGCACGAGGCGCAGCCCGGTGATGGCCACCTCACGGCCCAGGATGACGATCGTGACCCACCAGGGCAGCTCGCCGAGGATCGACAGGCACACCAGCGCCGCCCCGGTGAGCGCCTTGTCGGCGATCGGGTCGGCGATCTTGCCGAAGTCGGTGATGAGACCGTAGCGCCGGGCCAGCTCGCCGTCGAGGTGGTCGGTCAGCGAGGCCACCCCGAACAGCGCCAGCGCGCCCAGGCGCCAGCCCGTGCCCGGCAGGAAGAGACAGACGACAAAGAAAGGGACGAGCACCAACCGGAGGACCGTGAGGACGTTGGCGATGTTCCACGGGCTTACCACGCGGCGCTCGTCCCTTTTCATGGACCGGCCTTGATGCGCGCGATCAGGTCAACCCCCTCGGCGTCGACCACCACCGCGCGTACGATCTGCCCCTTGACCAGGCCGATGCCCTGCACCGTGACCGAGCCGTCCACCTCGGGGCCCTGGTGCGCCGCCCTGCCCTCGTAGCCGCCGTCGCCGAGGTCGTCGTCGATCAGCACGTCGACCTCGGTGCCGATGCGCTCCTCCGCGCGCTGGGCGGTCAGCTCCTCGGCCAGTTCGGTGAGCACGCGCACGCGCTCGTCGACGACCTCCTGCTCCAGCTTGCCCGGCAATCCGGCGGCCTCCGTGCCGTCCTCGTCGGAGTAGCCGAACACGCCGATCACGTCGAGCCTGGCCTGCTCGAGGAAGCCGACCAGCTCGCCGAACTCCTCCTCCGTCTCGCCGGGGAAGCCCACGATGAAGTTGGAGCGCACACCCGCCTCGGGGGCGCGCTCGCGGACCGACTCCAGCAGCCCGAGGAAGCGCTCGGGGTCGCCGAAGCGGCGCATCCGGCGCAGCACCGTGCCGCTGGCGTGCTGGAAGGACAGGTCGAAGTAGGGGACGACGCCCTCGGTGGCGGTGAGCACCTCGATCAGGCCGGGACGCAGCTCGGCCGGCTGGAGGTAGCTGACCCGCACCCGCTCGATGCCCTCGACGGCGGCCAGTTGCGGCAGCAGCTTCTCCAGCGCCCGCAGGTCGCCCAGGTCTTTTCCGTAGGAGGTGGAGTTTTCGCTCACCAGGACCAGCTCGCGCACCCCCCTGTGGGCCAGCCAGTCGGCCTCGGCCAGCAGTTCGTCGGGCTTGCGCGAGACGTAGGAGCCGCGGAAGGCGGGGATGGCGCAGAAGGTGCAGCGCCGGTCGCAGCCCGAGGCCAGCTTGAGCGAGGCCACCGGGCTCTCGTCGAGCCGTTTGCGCAGCACGCGCGGCCCGCTGGCGGGCGCCAGGCCCGCCGGCAGGTCGCCGTGACCCGGGATGCTCGTGGTGGCCGCGCTGGCACGGTCCACCGGCGAGATGGGTAGCAGGGTGCGGCGGTCGCGTGGGGTGTGCGGCTTGAGCGGCCGGCCTTCGAGCACGTCGTCGAGGCGGCCGCCGATCTCGGCGTAGTCGTCGAAGGAGATGACCGCGCTGGCCTCGGGCAGTGCCTCGGCCAGCTCGTTGCCGTAGCGCTCGGCCATGCAGCCCGCGGCGACTACCTTGGCGCCCGAGTCTGCGGCGGCCAGCAGCGTGTCGATGGAGTCCTTCTTGGCCGAGTCGATGAAGCCACACGTGTTGACGACGACGACATCGGGGTCGTCGTCGCCCAGCTGCCAACCGGCAGCCTCGAGTCGCGCGGCCAGCTCCTCGGAGTCGACCTCGTTGCGTGCGCAGCCCAGAGTGATCAGCGATGCGGTTCGGCGGGATGACATGGTGAACACTACGGTATCGGGAGTTGGCCACCACCTGTTGCACGGGCTCCCCCGCGCGACCCGCGCGCTGCTACCGCGACTGCGGTTTCGGCGGCCCGAACGAGCGCCGCACCATGTCCCCGCTGCCTCCCAGACCCTTGACCTTCTTGCCGTTGACGTGCAGCGTTACGGCTCCGGCGTCGGAAAGCAGCACGTTGACCTTCTCGGGCGCCTTCCAGGTGGACGTCTTGCCCGCCTTCAGCGTGCCCGAGAACAACTTCTGCCCCTTGGCGTCGTGCACGTTCACGTACGACGACCGCTTCGCCTTGATACGCACCGTCACCAGGCTCTTGGCGCTGACCTTCGACGGCGCCGCCCTGGGCGCCTCGGTGATCGGCGTGTTCGGCGGGACGCTGGGCCGGGCCGAGGCCGCCCGCACGTCCCCCGTACGCACCTGGTCGCTCGCGCCGCCCAGCACCCGCATGGTGCCGAAGACCACGACGATGGCCAGGGCCACGCCCAGCGCCATCGTCCAGTTGGGCCCCCGGCGCTCGGGCACGTTGATCTTGCGGTCGGCCTGGAACACGGCCGAGGCCCGCACCGGCTGCGGCACCCCTCCGTGCTGCTGGTCGTAGAGATGGACCGTGGCCTCGGGATCGAGCCCCACGGCCCCGGCCACCGCCCTGACATGCCCTCTGGCGTAGAAGTCACCCCCGCACTGGCGGTAATCATCCTGCTCCATGAGATGGATGATCGCCTCGCGAATCCTGGTTGCCGCGCTGACCTGCGCGACCGTTAGCCCGGCCGACTGCCTGGCCGCTGCCAGCATGGCCCCGATGCTCTGCTCCTGCACAGCGAACGCCCCCCACCACACCGACTACTCTTCGTGGTGGTACATATTCAATCAGTTATCGCCAGGCAAGCACGCATTGGGGTCATTCGCCACGCAGATCGGCCAGCAAACCAGGCAGATCGTCGGGCTTGACCAGCACCTCGCGGGCCTTCGAACCCTCGCTCGGGCCGACCACGTTGCGGCTCTCCAGCAGGTCCATCAGCCGCCCCGCCTTGGCGAAGCCGACCCGCAGCTTGCGCTGCAACATCGAGGTCGAGCCGAACTGCGTGGTCACGATCAGCTCCGCCGCCTGGATCAGCACGTCGAGGTCGTCACCGATCTCCTCGTCGATCTCTCTCTTGACCGGCGCCGCCGCGACGTCGTCGCGGTACTCGACCTGCATCTGCTCCTTGCAGTGCGCGACGATCCCGGCGATCTCCTTCTCCGAGACGAACGCGTTCTGGATGCGGATCGGCTTGCTCGCGCCCATCGGCAGGAACAGCGCGTCACCCTGGCCGACCAGTTTGTCGGCGCCGGGCTGGTCGAGGATGACCCGCGAGTCGGTGAGCGAGGACACCGCGAAGGCCAGCCTGGACGGCACGTTGGCCTTGATCAGGCCGGTGACGACGTCGACGGAAGGCCGCTGGGTGGCGATCACCAGGTGGATGCCGGCCGCGCGGGCGAGCTGCGTGATGCGCACGATCGAGTCCTCGACGTCGCGCGGGGCCACCATCATCAGGTCGGCCAGCTCGTCCACGATCACCAGCAGGTACGGGTACGGCTGGTAGACCCGCTCACTGCCAGGCGGCGGCTGCAGCTTGCCCGCCCGCACGGCCTTGTTGAACTCGTCCACGTGCCGGAACCCCGAGGCGGCCAGATCGTCGTAGCGCCGGTCCATCTCGCCCACGACCCATTCCAGGGCCTCGGCGGCCTTCTTCGGATTCGTGATGATGGGGGTGATCAGGTGGGGGATGCCCTCGTACACGCTGAGCTCGACCCGCTTGGGGTCCACCAGCACCATGCGCACCTCGTCGGGGGTGGCCCGCATGAGGATGCTGGTGATCAGCCCGTTGACGCAGACCGACTTTCCCGCGCCGGTGGCGCCCGCGATGAGCAGGTGGGGCATCTTGGCGAGGTTGGCCACGATGGTGCGGCCCTCGACGTCCTTGCCCAGGCCGACGATCATCGGGTGGTGGTCGGCCTGCGCCACCTGCGAGCGCAGCACGTCGCCGAGCGAGACGAGGTCCTTGTCGGCGTTGGGGATCTCGACGCCGATCGCCGACTTGCCCGGGATCGGCGACAGGATGCGCACGTCCGCCGACTTGACGGCGTAGGCGATGTTCTTGGTGAGCGCGGTGACCTTCTCGACCTTGACCGCGGGCCCGAGCTCGATCTCGTAGCGGGTCACGGTCGGCCCCCGGGTGAAGCCGATCACCTGCGCGTCGATGGCGAACTGCTCCATCACGCTGGTGAGCGCGTTGACCACGGTCGTGTTGGCCTTGGTCTGCGGTTTGGGCGCCGTGCCCTGCTTGAGGTGCTGCAGGTCGGGCAGCCCGTACGGGCCCGCCTGCGGCGACAGCACGAGCTGCTCGACCTTGCGCGGCGCGGGCGTCGGCTGTGGCGGCTCAGGCTTGCGCTCGGCCTCGGGAACGGGCGCTTCCTCCTCGTCCGCCAGCCCCGGCACGATCTCGGGCGAGTGGTCCTGCCGCTTGTCCTTCTCGGCCAGTACCGGCGTGTCGTACGGCTTGACGATCTCGCCGCCCTCGCCGTCCTCGCCGCTCTCGCCCTTCTTGGTCCTGACCCGCTTCTTGGCCGGCTGCCGCGGCGTCTCCTGCTCGGCGTGCCGCTCGAACAGCAGGTGCTTGAGTTCGGCCAGCCGCTCGGGAATGCGGTGCACCGGCGTGGCGGTGATCACCAGCACGCCGAACCCGGACAGGAGCAGCAGCAGCGGGATCGTCACCCACGGAGGCAGGATGCTCATCGGCGGCGCCGACACGATGAACCCGACCATGCCGCCGGCCTGCGACACCTTGTCCATGCCCTGGCCCTCGCCGGCCGGGTAGGGCGTGTCGTTGGCCACGTGGATGACGCCGAGCACGCCGACCATCAGCGCGGCCCAGCCGATCACCATGCGGCCGGTGTCGGCGTTCTGGTCGGGATGGCGCAGATAGCGCCAGGCCAGCAGGCCGAGCAGCAGCGGCAGCGCCCAGGCCAGCGAGCCGAACACGGCGTGCACGGTCGCGTTGACCACCCCGGCCACCGCGCCGTCGGAGGTGCGCCAGGTCATGGCCGCGAGCACGATCGCGCCCGCGAGCACGGTCAGGCCCACCCCGTCGCGCCGGTGCGCGGGATCGAGCTCCCTGGCGTTCTTGCCCAGCGCCCTGGCGGTGCTGCCGATGCCGTTGGCGAGCAGCATCCACAGCCCGACGATCAGCTTGCCGATCATGGTGAAGACCCAGCTGATGGGATCCTGATGGGTCACCGATGACTTGCGGCCGGACGTGGTCGTCCTGGCCCTGGACCGGCCCGCCGGCGTGCTCCCGCGCTTGGCGGTGGTCGAGCGAGACGAGGCCGACCGCTTCGCCGGCCCCTTCGATGCGCTTTTCGGCGTACGGGTGGCCATGATGCCAAAGGTACGACGGAGACACCGCTGAACGCGCGCAGCCACGCCGGTGTCCTGGCACGAACCTCACCCGGCCTGCTCATTCCCGCCCCCGTACGGACGACACCGCCTCGAACGCGGACTGCATGGCCCCCACCCGGTCCGCCAGATCCTTGATCGCCTCCCGCAGCCCCTCGTCCTCCCCCTCCACCTCGGCCAGCCCGTCCAGCCGCGACTCCACCGCCCCGAGCCGGCGCGCGAAGCCCGCCAGCGCCTCGTGGTCGCGGACGAGCTGGGCGAGCAGCGCCGCCTGCTCCTTCAGCACCGTGGTCTTGCGGAACAGCTCCATGAACACCGTCACCTTGGAGCGCAGCACCCAGGGGTCGAAGGGCTTGGTGAGGTAGTCGACCGCGCCCACCGCGTATCCGCGGAAGGCCGATCCCGCGCTCGGCTCGGTGCCGGTCAGGAAGATGATGGGCACGTCGCGGGTCTGGTCGAGCCGTTTGATGTGGGTGGCGGTCTCGAACCCGTCCATGCCCGGCATGAGCACGTCGAGCAGCACGACGGCGAAGTCGTGGCGCAGCATCAGCTTCATCGCCTCGGCTCCCGACCTGGCCTTGAACAGGACCTGCTGCAGCGGCCTGAGCACGGCCTCCAGCGCGACCAGGCTCTCCTCGTTGTCGTCCACCACGAGGATCTTGACCTGCCGGTTCATCCGCCGGCCTGCCGTTCGCCCGTGAGCCACCCCCGCATCACCTCCAGGAGCTGGTCGACGTCCACGGGTTTGGGCACGTAGTCGGAGGCGCCGCACGAGATCGTCTTCTCCCGGTCGCCCGGCATGGCCTTGGCGGTGAGCGCGATGATGGGCAGGCCGGCGAAGGCGGGCATCTGGCGGACGGCGGTGAGCGTCTCGTAGCCGTCCATCTCGGGCATCATCACGTCCATGAGGACGAGGGCGATGTCGTGCTCGCGTTCGAGGGCCTCCAGCCCCTCCCTGCCGTTCTCCGCGTAGACGATCTCCATGCCGAGGCGGCCGAGCACGTGGGTCAGGGCGTAGACGTTGCGGATGTCGTCGTCCACGATGAGCACCCGCCGGCCCGCGAAGATCTCCCCGGCCGGGCTGTCCTTCAGCCGGGTGAGCGTGGAGCTCCACGAGTCCTCGCCGTCGGCGGACGGCCACTCGGCCGGGGCGGTGAGGGCCTCGGGCACGGGCTCCTCGGCCCGCTCCGGCTCGCCCGCGAGCGTGGCCGCCGCCCGGCCGGCCGGCACGTAGAGGGTGAAGGTGCTGCCCCTGCCGGGGCTGCTGGCGGCGTGGATCTCGCCGCCGAGCAGGCGGGCGATCTCGCTGCTGATCGACAGGCCCAGGCCGGTGCCCCCGTATTTACGGCTGGTGGTGCCGTCGGCCTGCTGGAAGGCGCCGAAGATGGCCGGCAGCTTGTCGGCGGCGATGCCGATGCCGGTGTCGCTGACGGCGAACGCGAGCATCGGGCGGCCCTCGGGGTCGGGGCGGTCCCCGGCGACGGAGACGACCAGGCGCACCTCGCCGGAGGAGGTGAACTTGACCGCGTTGGACAGCAGGTTGCGCAGGATCTGCTGCAGCCGGCGCTCGTCGTTGTAGAGCTGGGCGGGGGTGCCGGGGGCGACCTCGATCTCCAGCTTGAGCCCCCGGTCCACGGTCAGCGGGCGGAACGTGGCGTCCACGTAGTCGAGCAGTTTGCTGAGCGGCAGCCGCTCCGGCCGCACGTCCATGCGTCCCGCCTCGATCTTGGACAGGTCGAGGATGTCGTTGATCAGCTGGAGCAGGTCGCTGCCGGCGTTGTGGATCGTGGTGGCGAACTCGACCTCCTGCTCCGACAGGTTGCCCTCGGGGTTGTCGGCCAGCAGCCTGGCCAGGATGAGCAGGCTGTTGAGCGGCGTGCGCAGCTCGTGGGACATGTTGGCCAGGAACTCCGTCTTGTAGCGGGAGGAGGTGGCCAGCAGGTGGGCCTTCTCCTCCAGCGCGGCGTTCGACCTGCGCAGCTCGGCCTGCTGGCGCTGCAGCTCGTCCGAGCGGCCCTGGAGCTGCTGGGCCAGGCGCTGCGACTCCGACAGCAGCGCCTCGGTGCGGGCGTTGGCGATGATGGTGTTGATGGCCACGCCGATGGTGACCACGAACTGGTCGAAGAAGGCCAGGTGCACGTCGCTGAACCGGCTGAACGAGGCCAGCTCGATCACCCCGAGCACCTTGTCCTCGAACACGACGGGCAGCACCACGACGCTGGCCGGGGCGGCCTCGCCGAGCCCGGTGTGGACCTTGATGTAGCCGGGCGGCACGTCGCCGAGCAGGATGCGCTTGCGTTCCAGGGCCGCCTGCCTGATCAGCCCGGGCCCCGGGGTGCCCTGGCCGGGCAGCACGTCGTGGGCGGCGCCGTAGCCGGCGATGAAGGCGAGCGAGCCGTCGAAGGAGGTGGCCTCGGCCAGGAAGAAGGCGCCGTACTGGGCGCTCACCAGCGGCGTCAGCTCGCGCAGGATCAGGTCGGCGACCTCGACCAGGTCGCGGTGCCCCTGCATGAGCCCGGCGATGCGGGCCAGGTTGCTCTCCAGCCAGTCTTTCGCGCGGGTGGTCTCGCGCAGGTTGGCAACCATGAGGTTGACGTTGTTCTTCAGCTCGGCGACCTCGCCCTTGGCCTCGACGCTGATCGAACGGCTGAGGTCGCCCTGGGCGACGGCGCTGGCCACCTCGGCGATGGCGCGCACCTGGGTGGTGAGGTTGCCGGCGAGCTGGTTGACGTTCTTGGTCAGGCGCTCCCAGGTGCCGTAGACGCCCTCGACCTCGGCCTGGCCGCCCAGCCTGCCCTCCGAGCCGACCTCGCGGGCCACCCGCGTCACCTCGGAGGAGAACGACGACAGCGTGTCGACCATGGTGTTGATCGTGGTCTTGAGCTCCAGGATCTCGCCGCGGGCGTCCACGTCGATCTTCTTGTTCAGGTCGCCGTTGGCCACGGCGGTGGCGACCTGGGCGATGTTGCGTACCTGGCTGGTGAGGTTGGAGGCCATGAAGTTGACGTTGTCCGTCAGGTCCTTCCAGACCCCGCTCACGCCCCGCACCTGCGCCTGACCGCCCAGCCGCCCCTCCGTGCCCACCTCGCGGGCCACCCGCGTCACCTCGTCGGCGAAGGCGGAGAGCTTGTCCACGGTGGCGTTGATGGTGTCCTTGAGCTGGAGGATCTCGCCCCGGGCGTCCACGGTGATCTTCTTGGACAGGTCGCCGTTGGCGATGGCGGTGGTGACCATGGCGATGCTGCGTACCTGGCTGGTGAGGTTGGAGGCCATGAAGTTGACGTTGTCCGTCAGGTCCTTCCACACCCCCGACACACCCCGCACCTGCGCCTGACCGCCCAGCCGCCCCTCCGTGCCCACCTCACGCGCCACCCTGGTCACCTCGTCGGCGAACGCCGATAACTGCCCCACCATCGTGTTGACGGTGTCCTTGAGCTGCAGGATCTCGCCCTTGACGTCCACGCTGATCTTGCGGCTGAGGTCGCCCTGGGCGACGGCGGTGGCCACCTGCGCGATGTCGCGTACCTGCTCGGTGAGGTTGGAGGCCATGAAGTTGACGTTGTCGGTCAGGTCCTTCCAGACCCCGCTCACGCCCCGCACCTGCGCCTGACCGCCCAGCCGGCCCTCGGTGCCCACCTCGCGGGCCACCCTGGTCACCTCGTCGGCGAACGCCGATAACTGCCCGACCATCGTGTTGATGGTGTCCTTGAGCTGCAGGATCTCCCCGCGCGCGTCCACGGTGATCTTCTTCGACAGGTCGCCGTTGGCCACCGCCGTCGTCACCTGGGCGATCGAGCGCACCTGCGTGGTCAGGTTGGAGGCCATGAAGTTGACGTTGTCGGTCAGGTCCTTCCAGGTGCCGAGCACGCCCTTCACCTCGGCCCGCCCGCCCAGCTGACCCTCCGTGCCGACCTCGCGGGCCACCCTGGTCACCTCGCTGGCGAACGCCGAGAGCTGGTCGACCATCGTGTTGACGGTCAGCTTGAGCTCCAGCAGCTCGCCGGTGGCCTCGACCGTCACCTGCCTGGTCAGGTCGCCCCTGGCCACGGCGGTGGTCACGACCGCGATGTCGCGCACCTGGGCCGTCAGCCGCCCGGCCATGGCGTTGACCGCCTCGGTCACGTCACGCCAGCTCCCCGACATGCCCTGCACCTTGGCCCGGCCGCCGAGCCTGCCCTCGGTGCCGACCTCGCGGGCCACCCGCGTCACCTCGCCGGAGAACAGCGCGAGCTGCTCGACCATGCGGTTGACCGCCTTGCCCATCAGCCGCAGCCCGCCGCGCAGCGGCCTGTCGTCCTCCTGCAGATCGACCCGCTTGGACAGGTCGCCGTCCGCGACCGCGTTGAGCACCCTGGTGGCCTTGGCGGCGGGGATGACGAGCGCGTCGATGAGGGTGTTGACGGCGGCCACGTTGACCGCCCAGCCGCCGGTGCCCGGGCTGGGGCTGAGCCGCTCGTCGAGCCGCCCGCGCCTGGCCACCTCCGTGCGCAGCCGGGTCAGCTCGCCGCAGAGGTGCTCGTTGCGGTCGAGTACCTGGTTGAGCGTCGTCGCCAGCTCGGCCAGGAAGGGGTCGCCGGGCAGTTCGAGCCTGGCTTTGAAGTTGCCGTCACGCAGCCCGCGCAGGGCCACGAGCAGCGGGCGGAGATCCGCCGGGTGGAGCGGTCCATGTGCGTAAGAGGATTCCAACTGCGTGACCATCGCGGCCTTCTTCACAACTGGAGGCATCAACGGCATCAGTCTGCCACTCTGAGAGTGACCGAACTGCCACATCGAGTGATGTTCTAGGACGCAGAGTGGACACGACCAAGGTGTCGAGCACGGCCTTCGACGGCAGTCCCCACGCACCGGCGCACGCCCGCAAGTTCGTACGCCAGGTGCTCGCCGAGTGGCGGCTGAGCCATCTGGCCGAGGACGCCGTCCTGCTGACCAGCGAGCTCGTCACGAACGCGGTGGTCCACGCCGGCACCGGCGTCGAGCTGACCTGCCGCCTCGACGTGGACGCGTGCCCGGCCAGGCTGGAGATCGAGGTCGACGACCAGCACCCCGGCCGGACCATCTCCGGCACCCCGCCCCCCGCCACCGACGAGGACGGGCAGCCGGCCACCTCCGGCCGCGGGCTGGCGCTGGCCCAGCTGCTCGCCGACGCCTGGGGCGTGACGTACACGAGGACGGCCAAGCGCGTCTGGGTGCGGCTGGAGATCGGCGAGCAGCAGGAGATCCCGGCGGGCACGGTCGCCGCCCCGGTCGTGGCGCCGCTGGAGACCCTGCACGTCGGCGTGGTGGTCTGCGACCTCGACGGGGTGGTGGAGTCGTGGAACACCGAGGCGTCCCAGTTGCTCGGCTGGGCGCCTGAGCAGGTGGTCGGCCGATCGCTGAAGGAGCTGGTGGCCTGGCGCGGCGCGGGCCCGTACGCGCTGTCGCTGGCCGACACGCTCGGGCTCGGCCGCTGGCGGGGCGAGACGCGGATGCGGCACCGCGACGGCAGGCTCGTCCCCGTCTACGTCTCCCACCTGCGCATCCGCGGGCACGCCGGGGAGCGCAGGACGATCTGGATGATCGTGCCCGGCGACCACCGCCACGTCCTGACGCCGCCGCCCCAGCCGCTGCGCAGGGAGGCGGGCCGGCGGATCAAGGACCTGATCGACCACGACATGCCGCTCGCCGACCTGCTCACCACGATCGCCCAGATCGTGCAGGTGTCCAGCGCGGGCGACGCCTCCTACGTGCTGCTGGCCGCCGACACCGACGGCCAGTTCGGCGTGGCCGCGGGCGCGGGCGACACGGCCGGGATGGTCGGGGTGCTGGCCAAGGGCGTGTTCTGCGCCGAACGCAAGGCGCCCGCGCTGATCGACGACCTGCTCGCCGCGGACGTGGAGCTGGCCGAGCAGCTGCGCGCCAGGTCGCTGGCGTGCGCGCCGCTGCTGGTGTCCGGCGAGGTGATCGGCTATCTCGTGGTCACGGCCGCGCGGCCGGCGCGCTTCGACCAGGAGCTGACGGTCAGCCTGCAGCACATCGCCGACCAGGTGGCGGTGCCGGTGCAGCGCGAGCGGCTGGCCGAGCGGGACCGGGCGCACCGGGGGCGGCTGTCGTTCCTGGCCGAGGCGGGCGAGCTGCTGGCCGGCGTGCACGACGAGGAGCTGATCGCGGCGCTGACGGCGCAGCTCGTCGTGCCGAAGATCGCGACGTGGGCGGCGGTCTACCTGACCGATCTGGCGGGCATGACCAGGCTCGCCCACGTCTGGCACAGCGAGGAGAGCCGCAACTCCGCGCTGCGCAAGTCGCTGCCCGCCCTGCCCCGCACCACGCTGCACGAGGTGGCCTGGCCGATAGGTCCCGAGACGGTGCTGGCCTTCCCGCTGCTGACGCAGGGCAGGTCGCACGGCGCGCTGGTGATCGGCCGCAAGGAGCCGACGCTGCCGCTTGAGCTGGCCGACCTGCTGGCCGATCTGTGCCGCCTGGTGGCGCTCAACCTGCACACGGCCATGCTGTACGCCAGGCAGGCGACGACTTCCCGCGTGCTGCAGCGCAGCCTGCTGCCGATGCGGGTGGCCCCCATGCCGGGCCTGGAGTCGGCGGTGGTCTACGAGCCGGCCGAGGAGGGCGCCGATGTCGGGGGCGACTTCTACGACCTGTTCACGGTGGCCGACCACTGGTGCTTCGCGCTCGGCGACGTGTGCGGCAGCGGCCCCGAGGCGGCCGCGGTCACCGGCCTGGCCAGGCACGCCGTACGCCTGCTGGCCAAGGAGCACTACACGGTGGCCGACATCTTCGACCGGCTCAACCAGGCGCTGCTCGACGAGGGGGACGAGGGCAGGTTCCTCAGCCTGCTGTGCGGCGAGCTGACCCCGCTGCCGCAGGGCGGGGCGCTGTGCACGATCGCCTCGGCCGGCCACCCGCCGCCCCTGCTGCTGCGGCCCAGCGGCGAGGTCCAGGCCATGGCGACCCCGCAACTGCTGCTCGGCATCGAGTCCGGCGCCAGGTTCTACGTGGAGAGGTTCGAGCTGGCGCCGGAGGAGGTGCTGCTGTGCGTCACCGACGGCGTGACCGAGCGGCGCGACGGCGACCGGCTGCTCGACGACGGCGACGGGCTGGCCGCGCTGCTGTCGGGCTGCACGGGCCTCAGCGCCCACGCCGTGGCCGAACGGGTGCGCCACGCCGTCGAGACCTTCGCCGCCGAGCCGGCCCAGGACGACATGGCGCTGCTGGTGATCAAGGCGTCCGGCGCCCTGCGGCCGGTCAGATGAACCGGTACGTCGTGGTCGAGGTGCGCCGCTCGCCGGGACGCAGCACGGTGGACGGGAACTGCGGCTGGTTGGGCGCGTCGGGGAAGTGCTGCGTCTCCAGGCACAGCCCCGCGAACGGCCCGTACGGCGTCTGCACCCCGTCGAGCATGCCGCCGGCGTAGAACTGCACGCCCGGCTCGGTCGTGGTGACCTCCATGGTCAGCCCGCCGCCCTTGACCTCGATGCCGCCGCCGTCGAGCACGAAGCAGTGGTCGTAGCCGCCGTCGTAGCGCTCGCCCACCGCGTGCGGCTCGGTGAAGTCGAACGGCGTGCCCTTGACCGGCGCCGGCTCCCCCGTCGGGATCTTGTCGTCGTCCACCGGCAGGTAGTGGGCGGCGTCCATCCTGATCACGTGGTCGAGGACGTCGCCCTCGCCCTTGAGGTTGAAGTAGGAGTGGTTGGTCAGGTTGACCACGGTGGGCGCGTCGCTCTCGGCCGCGTAGTCGATCCGCAGCGCGTCGCCGTCCAGCGTGTAGGTCACCGAGGCCGTCAGCGTGCCGGGGAAGCCCTGGTCGCCGTCGGGGCTGGTCAGCGTCAGGGTCACCGACGTGTCGCTCTGGGCGGCGATCGTCCACACCCTGCTGTCGAAGCCCTCGGTGCCGCCGTGCAGGCAGTTGGGGCCGTTGTTGGCGGGCAGCCGGTATTCGGTCCCGTCGAGGGTGAAGCGGGCGTGGGCGATGCGGTTGCCGTAACGGCCGACGACCGCGCCGAAGTAGCGGCTGCGGGTCAGGTAGTCGTCGATCGTGTCCAGCCCGAGCACGACGTTGACCCCGTCGACCTCCAGCCTGCGGATGACGGCGCCGTAGGTCAGCACGTCGGCGCGCAGCCGTCCCGACGCCAGCTCCACCTGCTCGACCTGCCGGCCCGACGGCAGCGTTCCGAAGTTCATGACGGCGCTCATTTATGGGGCCCTTCCCGTGGACTCGCGGACGATGAGGTCGGTGTCGAGGGTCACGGTCGCGCCCTCTCCCCCCGACTGCAGCAGCAGATCGACGGCCATCCTTCCCGCCGCCGCGGCCGGCATGGCCACCGTGGTCAGCTTGGGCCGGTTGAGCCGTCCCGGAAGGATGTCGTCGAACCCGATCACACTTATCTGGTCTGGTACCCCTATCTCCATCGCCGACAGCCCCTCGATGAGTCCGAGTGCGAGGAGGTCGTTGTAGGCCAGCACCGCGCTCGCCCCGCAGGCGGCCACCTCGGGGGCCACCGCCAGGCCGCCGCCCTCCGTGGGCTGGTTGGGGCCGAAGAAGACCAGGTCGAGCCCGACCGCCTCGGCGGCCGCGCCCTGCATCTCGTTGCTGGTCCACGAGCCGATCGGGCCGGACACGAGCGCGATCCTGTGGTGGCCGAGCGCGGCCAGGTGGTCGAGGGCGAGCTTGGTGCCCTGGGCGACGTTCATGAGCACGGCGGGCATGCCCTTGATGCGCCGGTTGACCACCACGAACGGCACGTCCTCGGCCAGCCGCTCGATCATCTTGTTCGACAGCCGGGGGCTGCACAGCAGGACGCCGTCCACCTGCTTGGCGAAGGTCCTGATCAGCTCTTCCTCGACCCGCGGGTCCTCGTCGGTGTCGGCCACGAAGACGTGGTAGTCACGGCCTCTGGCCTGCGCCTGGGCGGCCTTGATGAGCGGCGGGAAGAACGGGTTGGCGATGTCGGCCACGATCAGGCCCATGTTGTACGTGCGCCCCGTGGTGAGCGCCCTGGCGGCGCGGTTGGGCCGGTAGCCGAGGTCGTCGGCGGCGGCCAGCACGCGGGTCCTGGTGGCCGGATTGACCAGGTGCGGCGCGGAGAAGGTCCGGGACACCGTGGAGACGTGGACACCGCAGGCGCGGGCCACGTCCTTGATCGTCGCCGCCATGGCCGTCCTCCCATGCAAACGGTTGCCAGATCAAACCTTGGCGTTCGCAGCTTGCGCCGTCAAGGTTCTTGCAACCGGTTGCCACGGCAGGCGGGTCAGCTCACCACTTCCCGCCGAGCTCGTTCAGCGTGAAGACGCCGCCCGCGCGGTGGTGCAGCGGCTCGGACAGGTCGGGCTCGCCCTGCGCCTCGATGAGGGCGGCGGCGAAGGGCTCGGAGCTGTCCTTCGACTCGAACCCGATGGCCTTGGCCTCCTCCAGCGACCACCAGCGGCGCGGGCTGTCGGAGACGCCCCAGACCACGTGGTAGCCGGTCGCGCCCAGCCCGGCCTCGATCAGGCGGGTCAGGTCGTCGGGCGAGATCCAGGTGGCCAGCCCGCGCGTGTCGGCGGGGGCTTCGCTGCAGGTGCCGAGACGGACCACGGTGACGTTCATGCCGAACCGGTCGTGGTAGAGGCTGCCGAGGGCCTCCATGACGACCTTGCTCACGCCGTAGAAGGTGTCCGGCCTGGGGAAGGCGTAGTCGGGCAGGTCCGCGCCCGACTCGGGACGGGTCTGGTAGCCGGCGGCGTGGTGGCTGCCCATGAGCAGGACGTGCTCGACCCCCTCCTTCCGCGCCGCCTCCAGCAGCACCTGGGTCCCGTTGATGTTGGCCTGCACGATGTCGGCCCAGGGGTGCTCCCTGCTCTGGCCGCCCAGGTGCAGCACGGCGTCCACGCCTTTCATGGCCTCGGCCACGGCGGCCTGGTCGGCCAGGTCGGCCGTCACCCATTCCTCGCCGGGCCCGGGCTCGACCGGCTGGATGTCGGAAAGGCGCAGCGTACGGCCCTCACGCGCGAGTCGCGGCCGGAGCAGCGTCCCGACCTTTCCCGAGGCCCCTGTCATGAGAATGCGCATGCCTCAATGATGTACACGAATCTGACTGAAATTCACATCCTTGAATATTGACCGTGAGCCATGCCACTAGTTACGTTCACAGGCACACATCCAAGTCCACGACTCATGTCCACATATGTGAACAGGAGGCGGTCTGATGTCACATCGTCTGCTGGGAGCCGCGATGACCGCGGCTCTGGCCTTAGGAGTGACAGCCTGCGGGTCCGGGGGATCATCGTCTAGTTCCGACAACGCCTTGGAGATCTGGATCAGGCAACCACCCGATTCCGACTCCGCCAAGACCGCCGTGAAGCTGGCCGACGCTTTTACCAAGACCAGTGGCGTACAGACGAAAGTCGTCGCCCTTTTCGACGACTTCGAGACCAAACTGAACCAGCAGGCGGCGCAGAAAGACCTGCCCGACATCGTCATCAACGACACCGCGCAACTCGGCAACATGGTCACCCAGGGCTGGCTGGCGCCGGTCGACAAGGCCGCGCTCAAGGGCGGAGACCAGATCGCGGAGACCGCATGGACGGCCGCCACCGCGGCCGACGGCAAGTTCTACGCGGCCCCGTTCTCGGCCCAGTCGTTCGCGCTGATCGTGCGCAAGGACTGGCGCGAGAAGGTGGGCATGGAGCCGCCCGAGACCTGGGAGGACCTGGCCAAGCTGGCCGTCGCCTTCACCGAGAAGGACCCCGACGGCAACGGCCAGAAGGACACCGCCGGCTTCGTGGCCCCCGCGGGCACCAAGCGCGGCTACGCCTCCTGGTACGCCTCCTCGCTCATCTACGCCAACGGCGGCGACTTCATCAAGGCCACCGGCGGCGGCAAGTACGCCGCCACGGTGAACGACCCCAAGACCGTGGAGGCCGTGCAGTTCCTCCAGGACCAGTTCTGCAAGACCAAGACCGTCAACCCGGGCGCCGTCAGCAACGACACCACCGTCACGCACGAGGTGTTCGAGAAGGGCCAGGGCGGCATCTACCTGGTCGGGCCGTACGTGCTGGCCAGGTTCGTCAACAGCGTCGGCACCGACAAGATCGAGGTCCTGCCGGTGCCCAAGGGCCCGTCCGGCGGCCCCGGCACGCTCGGCGAGGGCGAGAACGTCTACATGATGGCCGGGTCCCCCAGCCCGGACAACCAGAAGAAGTTCGCCGAATTCGCCATCTCGCCCGAGGGCCAGAAGATCGGCATGAACAAGGACGCCAACGGCGCCATCGTCCGCCTGCCGGTCAACACCACGGTCGACATGGCCGCCGAGCGGCAGGACCCGCGCTGGAAGGTGTTCCAGGAGTCGTACGCGAACGCCGTCTACGCCCCGCCGGTGCCCAACTGGGCGCCGATCCGCCAGACCTCCGCCGACACCATCAACGCGGTCTGGGCCGACTGCTCCGCCAACGTCAAGACGGCGATGGATGAGCTCAACACGAAACTCACCCAGGAACTGCAGAGCCAGAAAGCGTCATGACCTCCACACTCGCCCCGGCGTCCGGCCGGACGGCGACTCCCGGCCACCCGCCGAAATCGGCGCGGTGGCGGGGACCGCTGATCGCCTGGCTGTTCCTGGCGCCCGCGCTGCTGCTCTTCCTGTATTTCAAGTTCATCCCGATGTTCGTGGGCCTGTGGAAGAGCCTGTTCAAGGTCCAGACGTTTCTCGGTGACGAGTGGGTCGGCTTTCAGAACTACCAGACGATCATCACCGACGACGAGTTCGGCGCGGCGATCTGGCACAGCGTCGTGCTGGCCCTCGGCACCACGCTCGGCTCGATCGTGCTGGGCCTCGGGCTGGCGCTGCTCATCGAGGGGCCGGCGCGTTACCTGTGGTTCGTCAGGACCGCGGCCTTCCTGCCGGTCGTCACCACGATGGCGGCCGTGGCCGAGGTGTGGCGCATCATGTTCCACCCGGCCGACAGCGGGATGCTCAACATCGTGATCGGCTGGGTCGGCGTCGATCCGCAGCCGTGGCTGGCCAGCGAGGACTCCTCGCTGATGTCGATCATGCTGATGAGCATCTGGCGCGGCACCCCGTACGACATGATGATCTTCCTGGCCGGTCTGGTCGGCGTGGACCGCAGCCTCTACGAGGCCGCGGCCGTGGACGGCGCCTCCACCTGGCGGCGGCTGCGGCACATCACGCTCCCCGCGCTGCGGCCGGTGTTCTGGATCCTGTTCACCCTGGCGGCCATCCGCGGCCTGCGGGTCTTCGTCGAGGTGTACGTGCTCACGAACGGCGGCCCGAACGGCTCCTCCGAAGTGCTGATGACCTTGATCTACAAGCTCGGGTTCCAGAAGAACGAGTTGGGGGTCGCCTCGGCGGGCGGGATCGTGCTGTTCCTGGCCACGCTGGCGCTCACCGTGATCGTGCAGATGTTGCGCAGGAGGCAGGCGACATGAGGTTCGACAGCGCGCTGGGCCTGGAGTCACGGCGGGGCCCACTGGCCACCACCGGAAAGTTCCTGATTTATGGGGCTATGGTGGTCGTTTTCACCGGGCCGCTGGTCGGGCTGCTCATCAGCGCCTTCAACAAGACCCTCGACCCCACCTCCTTCTCCCTGTGGCCGGACGAGTTCACCCTGGAGAACTTCATCAAGGCCCAGGAGAAGAACGTCTACCTGTACCTGCTCAACTCCTTCATCGTCGTGGGCTTCGGGCTGCTGCTGCAGGTGCTGGTGAGCGTCTTCGCGGCGTACTCGCTGGCCCGCAAGAAGTTTCGCGGCATGACGTTCGTGATGCTGCTCATGCTCGCCACGATGATGCTCCCCGAGGAGATCATCGCGATCCCCCTCTCCCTCGTCCTGGCCGACATGCCGCTGCTGCACGTCAACCTCATCGGCACGTACGCCGGCATGATCCTTCCCGTCGGGGCCTGGGGGTTCTCCATCCTCGTCATGACCGAGTTCATGAAGGAGGTGCCGGTCGAACTGGAGGAGGCCGCGCGCATCGACGGCGCGGGAGAGCTGCGCATCTTCGCCACGATCATCCTGCCGCTGTGCCGCCCGGCGCTCGGCGTCATCGGCGTCTTCGGCTTCACGATGATCTGGGACCAGTACCTGCTCCCCCTGATCGTCGCGCCGGAATCGGACATGTGGACGCTGCCCATCGCGCTGCGCTCCCTGCGCTCCGACGAGGAGGTCGGGATCGGCGTGCTGCTGGCGGCCTCGCTGCTGGCGCTGCTGCCGTCGATCATCGCGTTCCTGGCGTTCCAGCGGCAGTTCATGCGCGGTCTGACAAGCGGCGCGGTCAAGGGCTGAGTGTCCATGTATCTGGACGGCATCCCATATCCTGGATGCCCGAGCCCGCCGATGGATACGAGATGGGATGAGCATGGAGCCCCAGCTGGTCAAGTCCGCCGAGCGGACCGTCCGCATCCTGGAAACTCTCGCAGATTCACACGACCACCTGACGTTGTCCGAGCTCCAGCAGCGCACCGGATTCCCGCGCAGCAGCCTGCACGCTCTCATGCGCACCCTGGTCGAGCTCAACTGGGTCGAGACCGACGCGGCCAGATCGGCGTTCGGGATCGGATCCCACGCGCTGCTGACCGGCACGGCCTACCTCGACAAGGACCCCGCACTGCCGTTCGCCCAGGAGAGCCTGGAGGACCTGCGCGACGAGATCGGGCAGACCGTGCACTTCGCCCGCCGCGACGGAGCCCACGTGCTCTACCTCGCGACCCGCGACTCCCGCGAGGCCGACCACATCATCCCCCGCGTCGGCCGGCGCCTGCCCGCCCACGTCACCGCGCTCGGCCAGGTGCTGCTCGCCCAGCTCACCGATGACGAGGTCGGGGCGCTGCTGCCCCAGCCGCTGACCGGGCTGACCGACCACACGATCACCGACCTGACCAAGCTCACGGGCGAGCTCGACCAGGTCCGCACGCGCGGCTGGTCCTACGAACGCGAGCAGGGCACGCCCGGGGTGGCCTGCGTGGCCGTGGCCGTCGACTACCGCATCCCGGCCACGGACGCGATCAGCTGCTCGATGCCGGCCGGGCTTCCGCCTGCCGACGTGGAGCGGATCATCGAAGCGGTGATCAGACATACGCGGAAGCTGGCGGCCACTCTCCGCAGGGAGGGCATCCGCTAGCAACGTTCTGCTCTTCCTGGCCCCCTCGATCGGAGGCGTTGATGCGGCTCGACGGCGTTCTGTTCTTTCCGGTCACCCCGTTCGGCCCCGACGGCCGCCTCGCCGAACCCGTCCTCGCCCGGCACGTGTCCGACGGGGTCGCGGCCGGGGCCGGCGGCGTGTTCACCGCGTGCGGCACCGGCGAGTTCAACGCCCTCGACCTCGACGAGTACACCCGCGTCGTGGCCACCGCGGTCGACGCCACCGCCGGCCGCGTGCCCGTTCTCGCCGGCGCCGGCGGTCCGCTCCCGTCCGCGCGCGCCCTCGCCCGCGCCGCCGCCGACCAGGGCGCCGACGGCCTGCTGCTCATGCCGCCGTACCTGGTCACCGGCCCCGCCGCCGGCCTCATGCGCTACGTCCGCGACGTGGTGGACGCCGCCGGCCTGCCGTGCGTCATCTACCAGCGCGGCAACGCCCGCTTCACCCCCGCCGCCGTCGCCGAACTGGCCCGCCACCCCGGCGTGATCGGCTTCAAGGACGGCCTGGGCGACTTCGACCTGCTGCAACGCATCATCCTGACCGTCCGCGCGAGCGCCGGCGAGGACTTCACGTTCTTCAACGGCCTCCCGACCGCCGAGCTGACCGTGCCCGCCTATCGGGGGATCGGCGTCAACCTCTACTCCAGCGCCGTCTTCGCCTTCGCCCCCGAGATCGCCCTCGCCTTCAACGAAGCCGTCACCGGAGGCGACGAGGTCATGGTCCGGCGCCTGCTCACCGACTTCTATCTGCCGCTGGTGGAGCTGCGCGATCTCGTGCCCGGGTACGCGGTGTCGCTGGTCAAGGCGGGGGTGCGGCTGCGGGGGCTGGAGGTGGGCGGGGTACGGGCGCCGCTGGCGGACCCGGCTACCGACCACCTGCGCGCCCTGGAGCGCCTCATCGCCACCGGCCTGGGGCTCGTGGACGCCTGAGGGGTGTCGTACGTACGCGCTGGACCCCTCGTGCCCCACGATCAGCCGACAGCACTGACGGCTGAGACAGGACCCCGTGACCACGGGTCATAAGGCCGCGGTCCCCATCACTGCGGATCACGAGCCCTGTCGCCACAGGTCACGGGGCTGTCCGCCACGGGGCTGGTGGCCCCGTCACCACACGCCGCTCAGGGAGGACCCAGGGACGGACGGGAGAACTCAGGCCCGCCCTGGCCCTGCACATGTATGCCTGCCTAGCCCTGCATACGTCCATCCACCCTGCGCGGGACGGACAGCGGGTTGGCCTCCTTGAGCTCGTCCGGCAGCAGCGCCTCCGGCCAGTCCTGGTAGGCCGTGGGCGCGAGCCAGCGCTCGATCGCCGTGGCCCCCACGGACGTGGAGGTGGTCGTCGCGGCGGGCCAGGGCCCACCGTGGTGCATGGCCCAGCACACGGCGACCCCGGTCGGCCAGCCGTTCCAGATGAGCCGCCCGGCCTTGCGGCCCAGCACGCCGGCGACCTCCGCGGCCTCCTCGGCCTCGGTGCCGTGCACGGTCGCGGTCAGCGACCCTTCGAGCCGCTCCAGCACCGGCGGCAGGTCGGAGACGTTCCGGTACGTCACCACGATCGACGCGGGCCCGAAGCACTCCTCGCCGATGTTCGGCAGCTTGCCGGCGAACGTGTCGAGGTCGGCCGTGAAGACCTTGGGCGTGACGGCCAGGCTGCCCTCCCCGGGCTTGCCCTCGGCCAGCAGCCGCAGCTCACCCAGGCGCTCGACGCCGCCGAGGTAGCCGTCCCTGATCCGCTCGGCCAGCATGGGGCCGCCGCTGGTGCCCTCGACGGCCTCGACGATCGCCTGGCGCAGCTCGTCGTTCTCGGGCACGAAGAGCAGCCCGGGGTTCGTGCAGAACTGCCCCACTCCGAGCGTCAGCGACCCGGCGAACCCCGTGGCCACCTCCTTGGCGGGCGCGGAAGGCAGCACGACCACCGGGTTGACGCTGCCGAGCTCGCCGAAGAACGGGATCGGCACCTCCCGGTCGTCGATCAGCTTCTGGATGGCCTTGCCCCCGGCCACGGAACCGGTGAACCCGGCCGCGACCACGCCGGGGTGCTGGACGAGGTCGGCGCCCGCCTGCATGCCCTGGACCAGTCCGAGCAGGTCCGGGTTCGGCAGCGCCTCACGTACGATCTTGGCCACTCGCTCGGAGGTGTTGGGGTGCCCGGGATGCGCCTTGACGACCACGGGGCAGCCGGCGGCCAGGGCGGAGGCGGTGTCGCCACCGGCCACCGAGAACGCGAAGGGGAAGTTGCTGGCCGCGAACACGGCCACGACGCCCTGCAGCGCGTTCTTCATCCGCCGCACGTCCGGCCTGGGCGGCGCGAGCGAAGGGTCGGCGTGATCGATGATGGCCTCCAGATAACCGCCATCCCTGATCACCTGCGCGAAGAGCCTGAACTGCCCCGCCGTCCGCGCCACCTCGCCGCGCAGCCGCGCCTCGCCGAGCGCGGTCTCCTGGTCGGCGAGCTGCCACAGTTCGTCCACGTGGGCGGTGAGCGCGTCGGCGACGGCCTCCAGCGCGACCGCCCGCTCGGCCGCCGGGGTCGCGCGCCAGGCCGCGCCCGCCGCCGCCGCGGCAGAGACGATCAAGTCGACCCCGGCGCTGTCGGTCTCGGGCAGGGCGGCGCCCACGGTCTCGCCGGTCCTGGGGTCGTGTCCGTAGATCATCGAATGGCCCTTCGGAGTCTTGACACTTATTCAGCCCAATTCTTACAGTTGCGACAACTTGTCCACAAATCTGGCTATTGTTCACATATATGGACGGCGTTGCGAATGATCATTAGGCAGATCCACGTCACCCCCGTCGCCTTCCGGGATCCGCCTCTGCTCAACGCCGCAGGAGTCCACGAGCCGTGGGCCCTCCGTACCATTGTCGAGGTCGTCACCGATCAAGGTCTGACCGGGTTGGGCGAGACCTACGGAGACCTCGACCATCTCGGCAAGGTACGCATGTGCGCGCAGGCCCTGATCGGCCTCGACGTCCACGCCACGAACACCATGTACGCCCGCATCTCCGCACTCCTCGGCGCCCCCGAACCCGGCACCACCGCGACCGAAACCGGCACCACCACACCTGGCCCTTTCACTGTCGCCACCAACCCCGAGGAGGAGACCAAAGAGAGGACCGGGGAGAGTCCCGGAGAGAGGACCAAGGAGAGAACCGTCGACCGGGTCTTCTCCCCCTTCGAGGTCGCCTGCCTCGACATTCGCGGCAAAGCAGCCGGCGTCCCGGTCTCGGACCTGCTCGGCGGCAGGGTCAGGGACGCCGTGCCGTACAGCGCGTACCTCTTCTACAAGTGGGCCGGTCACCCGGACGAGCAGCAGCCCGACAGATTCGGCGCCGCACTGGACCCGGCCGGCATCGTCGAGCAGGCAGGGCTCCTCATCGACGAATACGGCTTCGAGTCCATCAAGCTCAAGGGCGGTGTCCATCCTCCCGACGAGGAGATCGCCGCGATTCGCGCCTTGCACGAGGCGTTTCCCGGCGTACCGCTCCGCCTCGACCCGAACGCGGCCTGGACCGTGGAGACCTCGATCCGCGTGGGCCGCGAGCTCGACGGCGTCCTCCAGTACCTGGAGGACCCCACGGCCGGTATCCCCGGCATGGCCGAAGTCGCCGCCGCCGTCCCCATGCCCCTGGCCACCAACATGTGCGTGGTCACCCCGGAACACTTCCCGCCCGCGATGGCCGCCACCCGAGCCATCGGCGTCCTCCTCTTGGACCACCACTATTGGGGCGGACTCGTACGTTCCGCACACATCGCCGCCATGTGCGACGCCTTCGGCCTGTCCATGTCCATGCACTCCAACTCCCACCTCGGCATCAGCCTGGCCGCCATGACCCATCTGGCCGCCGCCACGCCGAACCTCACCTTCGCCTGCGACACGCACACTCCCTGGCAGGACGGCCAGGACGTGATCCAACCCGGCGCCCTCCACTTCACGAACGGCGCCGTCCCCGTACCCACCGCCCCGGGCCTGGGCGTGGACCTCGACCGGGACGCGTTGGCGGTCATGAACGAGCAGTACGAGAAGTGCGGCATCGTCGCCCGCGACGACACCTCGTACATGCAACGCTTCACCCCCACCTTCACCGCAAAGCGCCCCCGCTGGTGACCACCCCCACCCAGCCGTCAACCACCCACACCCTTGCCCACCACCGCCCTGCCGTCAGCAAACGGCAGCACCACCTTGCCCTCGGCCACCCACACCACAGCCCCACCAGCCCTCGCCCCCACCCAGCCGCATTCACCAGTCCCGCCCAACCCTCAACCCCCGCCCCACCCGATCACGCTCACTGGACCCCAACCCGCCGTCAATCCCTCCAAACCCAGCCGCCAACCGCCACGCCACCGCACCCCACCTAACCTCAGCTCTAGGCACTACCCAACTGCCTGAAGCTCCGACCACCCACACCCACCACCACCGACAAGAAGACCCGCCGATCATCGGCGGCAAGGAGATGCCCTGATGAACCTCGCCTACCTCTACCCATGGGACGTGGTCGGGGACCCGTCGGCTCCAGGCCGCCTGGCGGACCTCGGCGTACAAGCGGTCGCCCTGGCGGCCAGCTATCACTCGACGAGGGCGGCCACGCCGTACCACCCCGCCCACCGGGTGCTCGACGTACCGCACTCCGCCTTCTACCTCCCGATCCGCCCGTCGTCCTGGGCTCGCCTCGTCCCTGCCGCCCCGACGTGGACCCCCGCCGACGCCTACCTCCAGGCCAGAGACGCCTTGAAGGCCGCCGGCCTCCAGGTGCACGCCTGGACCGTCCTCACCCACAACTCACACCTGGGCACGGCCAACCCCGACCTCGTCGTACGCAACGCCTTCGGCGACCCGTACCCCTATGCCCTGTGCCCGGCCCACGAGGACGTCATCGAGTACTGCGAGCGGATGGTCCAGGAGATTCTCGAGGTAGGCGAGCCCGACGGCCTGATCCTGGAGGCCTGCGGCCCGATGGGTTTCGGCCATCAGAGCGTCCACGAGAAAACGTCCGGCGCGGACTGGACCCCAGTAGACGCCGACCTCCTTTCGCTCTGTTTCTGCACGAGTTGCGCCCCCCGCTACCCCGAACCCACCGCGGCAGCCGTACGCGCCGCCATAGACCGCACCCCGCAGGCGAACCCCACCACAGAAGGCGTCACAGCCTCTTCACCCACCCCCGGAACCATCGAGTCGGCCCTCGGCAACCTGACCGACGAAGTACGCGAGATCCGCGTCGCCCTCTCCACCACCCTCCGCCAGCGCCTGGTCACCCTCACCCGCACGATCGCCCAAAACATCCCCATAACCCTGCACGCCAACCCAGACCCCTGGGCCACCGGCGCCTTCGCCCCTCTCCCCACAGGCGAACCGAACGCCGACGTCCTCGTCGCCAACTGCTGGGGCGACCCCGCCACCGACGCCGTCCGCCTGGCCCGCCTGAAGGAACTCACCACCCCAGGCCAGCGAGTAGGCGCCTACGTCCTGGCCCTCCCACCCCGCCCCGCCGACCCGAACGTCCTGCTCGACCAGCTCAGGACGTACGCCAAAGCAGGAGCCTCGGAGTTCCACCTGTACCACGCGGGCCTGGCCTCCCCCCAACGCCTGACCACCCTCGCCCAAGCCCTACGCCTCCACACCTAGCCCCATCACAAAGCACACGAGGGAGCACTTCACCGCTGCCGACCAACACCGCACTGCCAATCACCGCAGCCAGCCACACCCAGCGGCATGCGCCCCCTCATTCGCGTCCGCTCACACACCAGTCATCGGAACGACCCGCTCAGCAAAGCTCAGGCCGGGAAACCACCCCCCTCCGACCCGCCCGCCGCAACCGTGTCGCCGGCGGGCGGACGTACGATCTCGTCGCACATCACCAACCAGGGCGAGTGGGGGGTTACCGGCGAGTGAGGCGGAGCGGGTGGAAAAGCGCACCGCTCCACAGGGCATAACCCACTTCCTCGTTGAGATCACCCGCAGCATCGCTGACCGCAGCAACCAACCCTTTACTCCTCAACGAACGGCTCGTCGCTCCAACGGAACCACGCCTCACCGTCCCGAACGTGAAGCAGGAACTCCGCCACCGGCCCATGAGGCGCCACCAGCCGCACCGCCCGCGCGATCTCGCCATAGATCGCTTCCCACCGCTCATAGTCCTCGTCAAGGGTGTCGAGCAGCTCCAGCTCCTGTCGAAACAACGGCTCCAGGTCCGGGTACGCAGGCCCGGCAACCAACCGACCACTGAACCACGGCATATCCACGTCCGCGATCGTGATCTCACCGACCAGATCGTCCCCACGCATCAACCGCCACACTTCACCACACGAACTCACCAAAACTCCCGCCCTTCCCTGCTGCGAAATCCTGCAATTCCACACCTATTGGCCCGGGCCCCACCACAGGCCGAAAACCCCGCCCCATCACGTGCCCGGGGAAGGTGCCGACCAGCCCAGCACCGTCGATCACGCCACTGGCCGCGGCCGTGGACGCGCCGGCCAACGCCGGAAAGCGCCAACCCCCACCGCGGACGCGCTGGCCTCCGCGACGAACGCTCTGGCATTGGATGTGCTGGCCTCCGCCGAAGACTCCCCAGCCGATGTAGGTGACACGTCGGCCTCCGCGAGGATGCGCCAGCCTCCGCCGAGCATGAACCAGCCTCCGCGAGGATGCGCCAGCCTCCGCCGAGCATGAACCAGCCTCCGCGAGGATGCACCGGCCTCCGCCGGGAACGCAGCCGATCAGCTCCGACCGCCTCGCCCAACCCGCGCGCCTACAAGCACTAACCTCGGCGCAGCGATGCCTCCGCCCCCACCTCGACATCGAACGCAGCTGAACTCACCAAGACCCCCAACTCATCGCCGGCTGGCTCGGCACCCGCCCCAAAACACCCCGCCGGCTCGCTGCCCAGCTGCATCAGCCATTCCACCCACGGGTCGCCGGACGGCCTCCGCACCGCCCTGAACCACTTTCGCCTCCTTCCTCATCGACAAGCGACAGCACCAACGCCAACGGCAACGGCAACGGCAACGAGGACAACGAGCACCTCTTCAAACCGCCCAGGCCAGAATGAAGCCCATGAGCTTCACGACAGCCCGGACCGGGCAGATTCTCCTCCTCAACGGGACGTCCAGCTCAGGCAAGTCGAGCATCGCCGAGCAACTCCTGCTAGTCCTGGATCGCCCCTTCTTCCACATGCCCGTCGACGCCATCAACGCAATGCGCGCCCGCCGACGCACATTGGAACTGGACCGCGACGAACAGGCCGCCGCACTGGCCCGAACCCGGGCCGGCTTCCACCGCGCAGTCGCAGGCATGGCCCAAGCAGGCAACGACCTCGTCGTCGATTACGTCCTCAGCGAGCAGTGGCGCCTGCTGGACTGCCTCACCGTCTTCAGCGGCCTGGACGTCGTCTTCATCGGCGTCCGCTGCTCGGAACAGGAACTGGCACGCCGGGAAAAGGCACGCGGCGACCGGCACCCCGGACAGGCAGCCGCCCAACTCCAGCAGGTCCACTCCTACGGCGCTTATGACATCGAATGCGACACGACCACAACCAACCCCCGCGACTGTGCCTTGACCATCGAGAAGTCCCTTGACCAACTCCCGACCCCTCGCGCCTTCGACCGCCTAAGAACCGAACTCCTGCGCTCCAGGAATTGAAGCGTCGGGATAGCTCCCGAGCTGCTCGTCTACCTGCAGAAACATGACCCAAAGGCGTACCCCGTGCCTTTGATCCTCTGCAGCGTCTACTACGCCCCGAAGCCCTGAACCCACCGGACCCAAGAACCCGGTCAACTCCCGCGCACCCGAGACCTCACCCGCCATACGCGCTCAACACACACGAGCAACTGCGGCCAGCTCTCAGGAACGAAGCCACTCCACCACGCGGCCTGACCCACTCCCCCCGGAACCTGACCCCACACACCAGCGGAACATCGACCTCCACCTCCGCTCCGGAGGACACGAACCCGCGCGCCACAAGAACCGCGCGTCAGCGGAACATCACTTTCACCCTCACCAGGTCCAGAGCCCTGTCTGACCTGGCCGTAGTCGCACGGCGTGGTAACAGCGATCTCGAGGTATTCAACATCCATCACTGATCACCAAGCCGCCCAACGTCTCGTGATGAGTTGTCGCGCCCACAACCGTCACACCTATGACAGGACACACGAGGCGGAAGGACGACGTGATGAGCGCGGACACACGACCGAGGAAGCCGAACGTAAGCGGTCTGAGCTCGAAAGGTGCGAGCGAAAGCAGCCTGGGCGCAAGGAGCCTGGCCGAGGTCGACGAACCGACGTTCTCCGGGCTGGCGAAGCGACACCGGCGAGAGCTCCACGTCCACTGCTACCGGATGCTCGGGTCGTTCGAGGACGCCGAGGACACCGTACAGGAGACGTTCCTGCGTGCCTGGCGGCGCCGGGAGACCTTCGAGGGGCGGTCGACGTTCCGGGCCTGGCTGTACCGGATCGCCACCAACGCCTGCCTGGACCTGCTCGCCAAGTGCCGTCCTGAGCCTGCGACCGGCGGCGAGGTGCTGTGGCTGCAGCCCTACCCGGACCGGCTGCTCGACGAGCTGCCCGCCGGCGACGCGGACGAACCGGAAACCGTCGCCCTCGCGCGGGAGACGATCGAGCTGGCGTACCTGGTCGCGGTCCAGCACCTCGCACCGCGCCCGCGGGCCGTGCTGATCCTGCGGGACGTACTCGGCTGGCCGGCGAAGGACGTAGCCGAACTCCTCGGGGACTCCGTCAACTCGGTCAACAGCGCGCTGCAACGAGCCCGCGCCGGCATGCGCGAGCACCTGCCCGCCGAACGACAGGACTGGACCGGCGGCGAGGACGACGCCGGAACACGCGAACTGGTGCGTCGCTACACGGACGCCAGCGTGGCAACAGACATCGACAAGCTCGCCGCGCTGCTGCGCGACGACGTCCGCTGCTCGATGCCACCCACTCCGGGCCTGTACGTCGGCCGCGACGCGGTGGTGAACGACTGGATCGAGAGCGGCTTCGAGCACCTGACCCACCTGCGCACCATCCCTACCTCTGTGAACCGCCAGCCCGCCATCGCCTTCTACGAATGGCGCCAGGGAGAAAGCGCCTACCTGCCCCTGACCATCGACGTCCTGCGCATCACCGGCGGAGCCATCACCGAGATCATCACGTTCCACGACGACCAGTTTCCGCACCTCGGACTGCCACAGCGCCTCCCAGCGAACGACCCGAAGTAGTGGATCAGTCCGGGTTTCGTGGAGGCCCTGGTGTGCCCCGACAAAGGACCGGGGTGGGGAGCAAGGGCCAGTTATAACCATCACGAACCGCGCCTGAGCAGCAGTCATGAGACTCGGTCGGCTATCAGTGACCACGCCGGTAGCCGTGGCCGATAGCCGTGGCCGGTAGCCGGTCAGAGTTCCGAAGGACGGCCGCGAAAGATGCGGGCGGCCGTATCCGTCGCCCGAGCGCCCGGCACCACGCTCATCGAGCCACCACCCAGCAGAACCACATCTGCCGGGTGGTCGGCGGTCCAGGGAGCACGGCTTGTGACGCGGAGGTCGGAACGGCTCCCCCGGCACGGCACCCACCCTGATCTCGCGGCGGGGCACCGTGTGTGAGCCCATGCGGCTGGATAAATTCTCCCTATGACTGATGTGCGAATCGTCTTTCGAAAGTACGGCGGCGCATTGCACTGGAACCACCCCGGTCGTGTGCTCGGCGAGGATGAGTACGGCATCTGGGTGGCAGTCCCAGGTGGAACGGTCGCCCGCAAAGGCGACGGCCCACCTGTCACCTGGGAGACAACCGCGATCATGCTGTTCCCCCGAGACGCCTGGTGGACGGCCTCCTTCAACACCCCGCCCCACAAGTCGGAGGTCTACGTCGACGTCACCACCATCCCCGAGTGGAGAGACGACGAAGTCACCATGCTGGACTTGGACCTGGATGTGATCCGTCTGCGAGACGGCCGGCTGATCCTCGACGACGAAGACGAATTCGCCGAACATCAGCTCTTGCTGAACTACCCGACCGATCTGATCACCCAGGCCGAATCAACTGCTCAGTGGCTGCTCGACGCGGTAGGTGAGCGAAGAGGCCCGTTCGGCGGCGCCCATGTGAACTGGCTGTCAAAAGCTGAATAAATCCAAGAAATCACACTTGTTCGGCGCTCATCCCCATAAACATGTTGCTCTTCGAGAGAACGTCCCTTTTCGCAGTCACCCAGCAGCGGAGACCAGACCGCTTTCGTAGGCTGCGATGACAAGCTGGGCCCGATCTCGGGCCTCCACCTTGGCCAGCAGCCGGGTGATGTGGGTCTTCACCGTGGCCAGACTCACCTGCAGATGAGCAGCGATCTCATTGTTCGACAACCCTCGCGCGATCAGCGTCAGCACTTCACGTTCCCGCTCGGTGACCCCGTCCAAGCCCTTGACCCGAGGCACCGCAGGAGTGCGGGTGAACTCCTCGATCAGCCGCCTCGTCACCTTCGGAGCCAGCAACGCCTCTCCGCTCGCCACCACCCGGATAGCCGCAAGCAGATCCACCGGCGGCGTATCCTTCAACAAAAATCCGCTCGCGCCCGCCCGCAGTGCATCATAAACATAAGAGTCAAGATCGAACATCGTCACTACCAGCACCCGGCAGATATCTCGAATTCGACGAGTGGCCTCGATCCCATCCATTTCTGGCATTCGTACGTCCATAAGGACCACATCCGGACGCTCCTCCATCGCGAGAGCCACGGCCTCACTTCCCGTCGCCGCCTCCCCCACGACCTCCAGGTCAGGCTCCGAATCGACCAGCACCCTGAAACTGCCCCTGAGCAGTGCCTGGTCGTCCGCCACGACCACGCGAATCATGCGACCTCCCGGTAGGGCAGTCTCGCGAACACCCGAAATCCCCGTCCGGCAACCGTTCCGGCCTCGAACGCGCCACCGTACAGCGTGACCCGTTCCCGCATCCCGATCAGGCCGTGACCGGCACCGTCAGAGGGCGGGGTGCGCCTCCCCGGGCCGTCATCCACGACCTCGATCCGGATATCCTCGCCGTCCGCGACCACCGACACACGGCAATGCGTGGGCGCGGCGTGCTTGACGACATTGGTGAGCGCCTCCTGCACGATGCGGTAGACCGACAGCCCCACGCCGTCAGGCAGCCGCTCCCACTCCTCTGCTCCCTGCTGCTGGCCGTCGTTCTCCGACAGGCCCAGCTCGAGATCCACCTCGACCCCGGCCAGCCGCGCCTGCCCCACCAACCCGCGAATGCCTGCCGGACCAGGCGCGGGCACCCGCTCGGGCGCCTCCGTCGATCTCAGCACGCCAAGCAGGTGGCGCATCTCGACCAGCGCGCTCCTGCTGGCAGTCTCGATCACCCGCAGCGCGTCGTGCGCCTCCTCCGGCTTGGTCGCCATGACATGGTTGGCGACTCCCGCCTTGACCGCGATCAGCCCCACGCTGTGCGTGACCACGTCGTGCAGCTCGCGAGCGATCCTCAACCGTTCGTCGGCCACCGCCTGCGCCGCCAGCCGCTCCGCGTCGCGGGCCGCGAAGGACCTGCGCTCCTGCACGGCCCGGCCGACGGTCCACGCCGCTCCAAGGGATCCGATGCCGAGCAGCGGCTGGTCAAGGTGCAGCAGCCAGCCGGGCGCCTGATCGCGCGGCGCGCCGGCCATCACCAAGCCCAGCACCGTGACCAGGCTTATCACCCCGATGGCCGTCGTCGGAATCACCGTGCCACGTCTGTCGGACAGGGCGACGACGTAGAGAGCATACGCCGGCGCCAGGTACGCGAAAGCCATGGCGTCGGCCAGCACGGCGAAGACCGCGAGAGCGAGTGTGAGGCAGAAGACGGTCAGCGGCCACAGCCTGCGCAGGGCCAGAGGCAGCCCCAGAGCGAAAGGAAGGGCGATCCGCATCCACGGGGGAATCGCCGTGGCGTGAACCGTCACCGTCAGGGCAACGAACGCGAAGCACAGCGCCGCCACCGCGTCGAGCGTGATCAGCTCGCGACGGCTCCTGCGTCGGGCGAAGAAGGGATGCGTGTCGTCCACGCGTTGAAACGTAGCCGGTGAAGCGGGGCGCGCACGTCAACCCAGGGTTTGACCTTGAGATTCGAACCGTGGTCCGACGCGCCGGCGACCCGCCGTCCCGCATCCTTTACGGCGTGATCGAACTCCAGCACCTCACCAAGCGCTACGGCGCCACACTCGCCGTGGACGATCTGTCCTTCGCGGTCGAGCCCGGCCATGTGACCGGGTTCCTGGGTCCCAACGGCGCAGGCAAATCCACCACGATGCGTCTGATCCTCGGGCTGGACGCGCCGACCTCCGGCCAGGCCCTGGTCAACGGGCACCGATACACCTCTCTCAGCAAGCCGATGCGCGAGGTCGGCGCCCTCCTCGACGCCGGCGCCGTCCATGGCGGGCGCAGCGCCTACAACCATCTGCTGTGCCTGGCGCGCACCAACGACATCGGTCCGAAGCGGGTGACGGAGGTGCTGGAGCAGGTCGGGCTCGCGGACGTGGCCCGTAAACGGGTGGGTGGGTTCTCCCTCGGCATGAAACAGCGCCTCGGCATCGCGGTCGCGTTACTCGGCGATCCAGGGACGTTGATGTTCGACGAACCGGTCAACGGCCTCGATCCCGACGGCGTGCGCTGGATCCGCGACCTGATGCGCGCGCTGGCCGCCGAGGGCAGGACGATCCTGCTCTCCAGCCATCTCATGAGCGAGATGGCACTCACCGCGGAGCGCATCGTCATCGTCGGCCGCGGCAAACTCATCGTCGAGGCCACGGTCGCCGACCTGACGACGCGCTACCCCTCGCTCGAAGACGCCTACATGGCTTTGACCTCCGGCAGCGTTCAATTCGGGGCGGCCCGATGAAGGCAGTTCTCTCGTCCGAATGGGTCAAGCTCCGCTCGGTGACCTCGACCTTCCACACGGTCGGCGCCGCCGCCGCGATGGTGGTCCTCGGCATCGCCTGGACCGTCTATGTGAGCGCCCTCGCCGACGAAAGGGGAATGCTCCGTGCCGCCGCTCCGGAGGAGGGCTTCCTGCCGCTCGTCCAGCTGAGCCTCGCGGTGCTCGGCGTGCTCACGATCACTTCCGAACACGCCACCGGCATGATCCGCACCAGTCTCGTCACCGTCCCGCGACGCAGCACCCTGTTCCTGGCCAAGACCGGCATCGTCGCTCTGGCCACGTTCGCGACCGCCACATCGATTCTCCTGCTGACCTACGTGACGAGCCGCCTCATCGCCGGCGAACGCCAACTCGGCTTCAACGAGTCCGCCTTCACCGACGACCTGCCCGCCCTCTTCGCCTCCGCCCTGTCGGTGACCGCACTGGCGCTGGTAGGGCTCGGCCTCGGCGCCGCCATGCGATCCACGGCGGGGGCGCTCGTGTCGGTCGTCTCCTTACTGTTCGTGCTGCCCGGAGCGGTCAACTACCTGCCAGCACCGTGGAACACGCGCATCGCCACACTTCTCCTACCGAATCTCGTCCCGCAGATAGCAAGCGAGCGCATGTCGTCCCGTCTCGGCGACGGTTTCCTACCGCCTTGGGCCGCACTGGCTCTGCTCTTCGCCTATCCCCTCGTCACCCTCACCATCGGCTATTACGCACTCAAGCGGAAAGACGCATGACCATCCGCACACTTGCCACCGAACACGGCCGCGAACGCCACGAGCCATCGTTCGCCCACCCCGGCAGCCCTACCGCATCGGCCAGCAGCTCTCGCCTGCTGCGAACAGTCGTCCCCACAGCCTGTACGCAACTCGGACGCGTGCTTCCACCCCGCCTGACGAGTCCGCCAAGCGCCAACTCGGCCAACGACGCAGTCTCCGATACGGGAGCCGTCACACGCCCGTTCACGCCCCGACCGAGCACCGACGCCCAACCGCTCTCCTCAGTCCACCTGAACATCATCCGCAGCGGCACCAACACCTACAGCAACAGCACCGACCGAAGCCCTCACACCGACGCAAGCACCTCCGCCGGCACCGACACCGACACCGACACCGACATTGCCACCGACACCGACATTGCCACCCGAATCGGGATAGCCACCCGAACCGGCACTGGCAATAGCAGCGGCAGCGGCAGCGGCAGCGGCAGCGGCAGCGGCAGCGGCAGCGGCAGCGGCAAATCTAACTTCGACCGGCCCGAGAACACCCCCACCACCAACACGAAGAACCATCACGATTGCCGACGGAGGAGCGTATGAGCGTTCTCGCTTCCGAGTGGGTGAAGATCCGCTCGCTCCGCTCGACCTACCTGGTTCTGGGGCTCGCGCTCAGCGGCATTCTCATAGGTCTGGCACTCGCCGTGATGGCCGCCGGCATGTACGACACGGCGTCCGCCGCCCAGCGATCCCGCGCCAGGATCGCGGACCTGGAAGAGGTGCTCGTCATGGTGCCCCAGCTCTGCATGGGCATCCTGGGCGCACTCACCATCACCTCCGAATACACGACCGGCTTGATCAGGACCAGCCTGACCCTGGTCCCGCGCCGATGGCCGGTCCTCGCCGCCAAGTCCGTCATCGTCGGCGCGCTGGGTCTGATCGTCGGCACTCTGACGGTCTTCGGCACCTACTTCCTGGCTCGGGAGGTGCTGGGCGACCGTTTCGCGGGCGCGTACACCGCTCCCTTCCAAGACCGCCTGCCGCTTCTGCTCGCGCTCAGCCTCACGGTGCCGGTGCTCGCGCTGCTCGGGACGGCCTTCGGTGCCCTGCTTCGCTCAGCCGCAGGTGCGATAGCCCTCTTGGTGGGGCTCGTCTACGTAATCCCCATGATCATCGGCAAGATCCCCGAGCCGTGGAGTGAGCGCCTCGGATCACTGATGATCGGCGCGCTGCCCCGGGAGATCACCGGTGACACCATCACCACCTCGGTGTACGGCTCTCTCCTGTCCCCCATCGCCGCCGCCCTGGTCATGGTCGCGTACGCGATCCTCCCCTTGATCGCCGCCACGTGGCTGGTGCGCCGAAGGGACGCCTGACCATGCAACTCTCCGGGCTCCTGCCCCGCTCCGATCACTCCGGCACGGCGGATCGAGCCCTCACACGCCACAAGCCCGAAGAGTCGGCTTTCATCCGGAAGTGGCACCTCGCCGGACGACGGGGCGACGAGCTCGCCGCACATCGCCGGCCTGGGCGAACCAGGCCGAGCGGGTGGAGAAAGTACGCCGCCCTGTGGAACCTCATCATCCGGACGCCGCCGCATCGCCTGCTCCAGGCACGACCCACAACGGCCGCGGGCCCGCCCGAGCCGGATGACGACCTCGTACGCCCGCAGGTACGGCAGGCAGGGACACCTGCCGTACCCTCACCCGGCTCAGACTTCGAGCACCACGGGGATGATCATGGGCCTGCGGCGATAGGTGTCGCTGACCCAGCGGCCCACCGTGCGACGTACGACCCGGCGGATCTCCTGCATGTCGACCACACCATCCGCGGCCTTCTCCTCGAGGGCCCTTTGGATCTGCGGAATGAACTCGTCGAACTGCATCGGATCGATGCCCGACCCTCGCGCGTGGATCTCAGGGCCGGCGGTGAGCTTGCCCGTGTTGGAGTCCACGACCACGACGACGGAGATGAATCCTTCGTCGCCCAGGATCCGGCGGTCCTTCAGCGAGGTGTCGGTGATCTCACCCACGGACGAGCCGTCCACGTAGACGTATCCGGCGTGAACCGCGCCCACGATCTTGGCGCGTCCGTCGACCAGGTCGACCACGACGCCGTCCTCGGCGATGACGATGTGATCCTCGGGCACGCCGGTGAGGGCCGCCAGCTTGGCGTGGGCGCGCAGATGGCGCCACTCACCGTGCACCGGCATGAAGTTCGACGGACGGGTCAGGTTGAGCACGTACAGGAGCTCGCCCGCGGCCGCGTGGCCGGAGACGTGCACCTTGGCGTTGCCCTTGTGCACCACCCGGGCGCCCCACCTGGTCAGCCCATTGATGACCTTGTTGACCGCCGTCTCGTTCCCGGGCACCAGCGACGACGCCAGCAGCACGGTGTCGCCTTCGGCGATGCGGATCGGATGGTCGCGGTTGGCCATCCTGGACAGCGCTGCCATCGGCTCGCCCTGGGATCCGGTGCAGATGAGCACCACGTCCTTGGGCGGCCACTCCTCGATGTCGCGCGAGTCGACGATCAGGTCCGGCGGCACCTTGAGATAGCCGAGGTCGCGGGCCACGCCCATGTTGCGCACCATCGACCGGCCGACCAGGGCCACCTTGCGGCGGTGCTTGGCGGCGGCGTCCATCACCTGCTGGATGCGGTGTACGTGCGACGCGAAGCTGGCCACGATGACCCGCTGCTCGGACGTCCGGATCACCTCGTCGATGACCGGCCCGATCTCACGCTCGCTGGTGACGAATCCCGGCACCTCGGCGTTGGTGGAGTCGGACATCAACAGGTCGACGCCCTCGGTGCCGAGCCTGGCGAAACCGCCGAGGTCGGTGAGGCGGCCGTCGCTGGGCAACTGGTCCATGCGGAAGTCGCCGGTGTGCAGGACGATGCCTGCGGGGGTCCTGATGGCGACGGCCAGCGCGTCGGGGATCGAATGGTTGACCGCGAGGAACTCGCAGTCGAACGGCCCGAACGTGTGCCGCTCGCCCTCGACGACCTCGACCTTGGTCGGCTGGATCCTGTGTTCGGTCAGCTTGGCCTCGATCAGGGCAAGCGTGAGTCTGGAGCCGATGAGCGGGATATTGCGTCGCTCTCGCAGGAGGTACGGCACCGCCCCGATATGGTCCTCGTGAGCGTGCGTCAGCACCACGGCTTCGACGTCGTCGAGCCGATCCCTGATGTACTCGAAGTCGGGCAGGATCAGATCGACACCCGGCTGGTCGGGCTCGGGGAACAGCACCCCGCAGTCAACGACCAGCAGGCGACCGTCATATTCGAAGACGGCCATGTTTCTGCCGATTTCCCCCAACCCACCGAGCGCAACGATGCGCAAGCCGCCTTCGGGCAGCATCGGCGGGGGGCCAAGCTCAGGATGCGGATGGCTCATGCCTGGCCCCCACGGTCAGATCTTGTTCTCAAAACTCCCGGTTCCTCCCCGTTCCTATGCGTCTGTCAACTTCACCCCGCCGGCTACCAGGCAAGCACGCAGCTCGGCGATTTGCTTCTCTGTCGCGTCCACGAGCGGCAGGCGTACCGGACCGGCCGGTACCCCCACCATGCTCAGTGCCGCCTTTGCCATGATCGCGCCGCCGGCGCGCAGCATGATCCCGTCCACCACGGGCGCCACCTGGCCGTGTATGGCCATCGCCTGCTCGACGTCCCCGTTCTTGTGCAGGTGGATCATGCGCGCCAGTTCGGCGCCCACCACGTGCCCGACGACGCTGACGAACCCGGCCGCGCCGAGGGACAGCCAGGCCAGGTTGAGCAGGTCGTCGCCGGAGTAGAAGGCGAGATCGGTCGAGCTCATCACCTGGCTCGCGGCGAAGAGGTCGCCCTTGGCGTCCTTCACGGCCACGATACGGTCGTGCTGCGCCAGCCGGATCAAGGTCTCGGTCTTGATCGGTACGCCGCTACGACCGGGAATGTCGTACAGCATCGCCGGCAGGTCGGTCGCGTCGGCGACGGCGGTGAAATGCCGGTACAGCCCTTCTTGTGGAGGCTTGTTGTAGTAAGGCGTCACCACCAGCAGACCGTGCGCGCCGGCGCGGGCTGCCTGCTTCGCGAGTTCGACGCTGTGGCGAGTGTCGTTGGTGCCGGCTCCCGCCACCACGGTCGCGCGATCACCTACCGCCTCGAGGACGGCGCCGACGATGCGCTGCTTTTCCTCATCCGAGGTGGTGGGCGACTCACCGGTCGTCCCGTTGACGATCAAGCCGTCGTTGCGCTGCTCATCCACCAGATAAGCGGCAAGACGTCGCACAGCCACATAATCGACCTCGCCGTCGGAGGTGAACGGCGTGACCATCGCGGTCAGCATACGGCCGAAGGGCGCGTCAGTGGTTCCAGTTGGCGATGCCATAGTGCGAACGCTACCTGGATTCAGAAAACCATTGGACGTCGCCACCCCGCTTTGCCTGCCTGGAGCCGCCTTTTGCCCCCTTTCGCCGGACGTTGCCGCCCAGCACCTCAACGGTAAGCGATGAAACCGACTCCCCCGACCGTCGCCGATGAGCCAGGCGACGCGGATTCGGCAGCGTATCGGAGGCGATCGTGAGTCCGGAGAAGAGTGTGCTCGAGGACCAGGGTCGCTTGATCGTCCGCCCACCGTGGCCATCCCCGTCTCGGGGACGCATTCTCGCCGTTCAAGGACAGGGTGCCCTGGAGGCGCGGCACGGATGGCAGCACGCGGGAATCGTCGATCCAGCAGCGGGCCGAGACGCCGTCGACGTTGCCGCCCGAAAGCCATTGACGTCCGCCACCGGCCAAAGTGCCCCCATCTACGAAGTCTCGGCGTCACGAACCGGCACGCCCACCGGGCCGACCGCACCGCTGAAGCACCGACATCTCAGCCCATTACGACCGTGGCATCGCGCTTCGCAAGATCCCAGGCCCGACAACTCATGAGCCGGTAAGTGCCTCGAACCCCCGGCCGGGCACGACGCTCAGCTACGAAAGTGTCACCGCTAGAGGCACGTACCGGAGCCACATCTTGACCGGCCAGGACAGTTTCACGGAGCTCGATGGCCCATGAGCGATTTCCTCCGACAGCCACCGCTTGGCCGCCTACGACGACAGTTCGATCTGATAGCGGATGAAACCCCGGTTCTCGGCGACCTTGTCGTACAAGTGCCGTGCCGTGCTGTTCGACTCGTGCGTGTTCCAGTACACCCGCGAGCAGCCGCGGCCCCGAGCCCAATCCGCCACGGCCTCGATCAGGGCGCGGCCCACACCCTTGCCGCGGGCATCTGGAGCGGTGAACAGGTCTTGCAGGTAGCAGACTTCCGTACCGGGTGCCGAGGTGTTCCCATGGGTCAGGAAGTGTGTGATGCCGACCAACCGCCCGTCGATCCTCGCCCCGAGCGCGTGCAGCGTGGCATCGGCCCGGAACTCATGCCACGCCCGGTCGTACATCTCATCCGGCTCGACCCGCCCGTAGAAGGCGATGTACGAACGGAACAAGCCTTCCCACACGTTCCGGTCAGACGGGAGAAGCCTGCCGATGTCGAGCATGATGCACCTCTCGGGTGTTTGACGTCGTTGGAGCACGGTCGCACGCGAACCCTGCGGGAGGGAGCTTCACAGGTAGGCCGGAAACGCCTTCGAGCTCGCAACTTAGGAGGAATGCCGCCTCTCGTGTACGGCCACTCAACGGCGGTACCCGAGGACCACTTGTGCTCCATGCCCAGCGACCCACCTCAGACGGCAGGCGGCTCAGCGCACCCGGCCTTTCACGAGCTCACGAGACGCAGACCGAGCGCTCCGCGTTCACGAAGCGTGAGGACCGCGACTGAAGATGGCAGCGATCTGCCCGAGCGACAACCAATTGCGCAGACTGGACGGGATCCGGTCCGCGGGGGCCTGGACCGGCATGGGGTGGCGAGGCCGCCGAACCGGCGTTCGCGCGCCTCGTTCCCGAGCCTCGAAAAGCTGGACCGACCAGGGGTTCTGCACCCGGCAGGTAGAACCACGTCCCGAGGCGGACATGGAAGAGGTCGCCGATATGTGCTCGGGGGTACACACATCGACGACCTCTATCGGAGAATCGGCACCCCTTACATCGGCGTTACAGGGTTTCTCCGATAATTTTCCACCATCGCAAAGTTGGGGCTCCAGCAGTCATCGATGACGGTCGGTTACCTGTCGAATACGGCAACATGGGGCAACGCCTCACACGAACCCCCAGGGATGCACTAGTGGCCACCTCAGATCCGGTCTACCTGCGTGTCGTCGAAGACATCCGGCGACAGATCACCGACGGCACCCTTCCCCCCGGCGCGCCTATTCCTTCGCGGGCGCAGCTGACCCGTAAATACCAGGTCGGCGAGACCGCCGCCCGTCACGCGCTACGTGTGCTCGCGGGCGAAGGCCTCATCATCGGCCGAGTGGGATCGGGCCATTACGTCAGAGAACGCCCCGATCTCACCCCGCTCTACCGATGGCGTTTTCTTGATCATCCCGCCCCGTTCGCCGCCGACCTGCAGTCCCAGGGCCGGCGCGTGACCTGGGACTGGCACAGCGAGCCGGCCGAAGCGGGCCCCGACATCGCCAGGCGGCTCCGCCTGCCCGAGTCGGCCACGCTGACCAGAACGCACTACGTCTTCCGCGGGGACGGCAAACCACTCCAACTGGCCACGTCCTACGAGCTGCGGGAGTTCGCCGCCCATTCGGACGAGGAGCGGCGGAGCCTGGTCGCGCGGATGTACGGGCACGGGATAAAGATCACCGAGATCGTCGAAAGCGTGCATACCCGCATTCCTCGCCCGGCGGAGAGCGATGCGCTCGATCTGGCGGCGGGCGTGCATGTCTTGCATGTCGAACGTACGCACTGGGCGGGTGACCGTCCGGTGGAGACCAGCGACATCGTGATTCCCGGCGATCGCTTCCGGGTGATGTACAGCATGCCTGTTTAGGGCGGGAAGCTCCGGGCGAGTGGCCCCGTCTCGCCCGGAGCTTCCGTACTGGCGAGGTGTCTGAGCCGGCGGCGGGCCGTACGCTGAACGCCGGGGCGATTCGGCGGGGCTTGCACCGCCTTGGACCTGTGTACGTGTGCGGAGATGTGCGGCCTGGGCGCGACTCGACTGAGGATCAAGAGTTCTGTCGACCGGACCCGATCACGGCAGGGCGGTGGATCAGGCTCGGGACGTGTCACCCGAAGACCGGCCGTACGCCGCTCACTACGAAATTCGTGCGACTGGATCGTCCCTGGGCCAGGCCCGGGCCGGGTGTCCACTCGGTGATCCGGCGGAACCGGTCCTCGGAGCGGCGTCGACACCGTGGCCGGTACGAGCGTCGACCGACGGCCACCACGTCGCGCAGAACGGCTTCCCTCTGACGCTTTCGCTCCCGCGTCTACTCCGTCGGCTGCCCGGGCGCGGAAGTCGGCAGGTGACTTCCCACCGAAAAGAACAATTTCCTGCGTACGTTTCTGTTCAGCCAGGTTACACACGCGAATAACCTTCATTCGCAACTCGGCTGGGCGTCTTCAAATCCGCATTTCCCGTACATTGCGCGAATCAATGATACATGGGACACCAGCCACCTCCGCCCAGCACTCGGAGAAGCGAAAAGCAGTACCCCGCCGCCGGTTACGGATTACTCTTCTTTCGGGCAGGGGCGCCATGCAGAGATCCACCCCCTTCAATTGGCCGCTCCTGCCTCCATTCGTTCACGTGTCCTGAATTCGCTGCCGCCTCTGGTCCTTCAGAGCGGCTATCCGACCACGAGCGTCTGGGCGTTTCCCGCGAACAGCAACCCCGCCACCCACCCGCTTGTCTGGATACTTCCGATATCCACGAGTCGGATGTCGTCCCTCTGAAGCGCGACTCGCTCGAAGCCGTGCAGTGCCCCGACTCAGCCTCGTTCACCCAGGTAAACGGCGCTCAGGAAGATCGTTGACTTCCACTCGGCGAGACGCGGCCACCACTGCCGCCTCCGCCCACTTCATCAGGGGCCGACCACCGCAGGCCGGACCGCGGCCACGTAGCCGCAGGCCGAGGCCACGGCCGCGCCGACGCACGCCGGGCCATGACATGCGGCCACGCGCCGGACCGTGACCTTGTCGCCACCTACCGGCCCCCACCGCGCCGCCATACACCCGGCCATGACCGTATCGACGCCGGACAGCACCACCGGGCCGCCTGTCGGTCGCGCGGCGCATACCGCCCAGCTAGTTCCGCACCTAGATGAGAGCCGCGACCCACGCACCCACCCCCTCCCAACAGATGGGGACGTTACGCGCATATCGTGCGATCGATCTCGGCGAATGCGCAGGTCAGAGATTGTCGGTGCGGGTTGATACAACGGTTGCGGAGGTTGCCGATGCGAGTCAAAGACCTGTCCGAGCGCGACCGACCGCGCGAACGTCTGATGGCTTCGGGTGCCGCCGCACTGGCGGACCGAGAGCTGCTGGCCGTCCTGCTCGGCTCCGGGTTCCGCGGGGCGAGCGCCCTCGACCTGGCCAGCCAAGTGATCGAGCACTGTGGAGATCTCGATGGGCTCGGCCGTTCCGACCCGCACCGGTTACTGGCGCTGCACGGCATCGGGCCGGCCAAGGCCGCGCGGGTGACGGCGGCGTTCCATCTGGCGCGCCGGGCCGGAGCCTGTCCTGAGCGTACGCGGATCACCAGCACGTCCGATCTGGCGTACGCATGCGAGCCGCTGTTGCGCGGCTGCACCCATGAGCGGCTGGTCCTGGTCGTCTGCGACACCGGTGGGCGGGTGCTGAAGCGCGCGGTGCTGACGGAGGGCGGGAGCGATCAGACCGTGATGCCGGTACGGGAGGTCATCACAGAAGTGCTCACGGCCGGCGGGGCGATGTTCGGGCTTGCCCACAATCATCCCGGCGGGTCACTGGAGCCGAGTTCGGCCGATCTGGAGGCGACGGCCAGGCTCATCGAAGCCGCAGAGACCGTCGGGCTGCGGTTCCTCGACCATCTGATCATCACGGACGGAGCCTGGAGGCGGATTCCCACCTAAATCGATTGCAGCGCACATCAGGAGGTCGGCACGCTGCAAACGGAATGATCCTGGATATAGCGTCGAACGGTGGTTTTCCAAGGGGCACCCATGAGAATCTAATGGCGCGGGTAGGCCGTTATGGACGTCAGCCGGCCACAACTCGCCATGGCGTGGCACCATGCCCCTGGTAAGCACGGGGCCACGTACATGGTCTTGCCCGATCCTGTCGAAGCCCATTCTCGCCATATTGGAGGATATGGCGGGTTCGGGTGGACACATTAGCTGGATCAGGCAAGACGCACGGTACGTCAGCGATGGCGTCCCAAAGCGGGTCATTGCCAACGGTGTCCGGTTCGCAATTTGCGATGGCAATGGCGCAAATTGGGCGTCCGCTCGTACCTGCGCCACCGAGCGGGGACGTGTTTCCCGTTCGGTGGCGCGTGGGGGCAACAGCTTGTGTTCGCCAGGTGCGACCCATGGCCTTCACCGGGGATCGCAACAGAAAGTCGGAGCCACCGGTTAGGAACCCCTTCACTAAACGGTGGCTCAGGCGGCACACTGTTGTCTGCGGCCATCGCGATGACATCCCTTGAACTGCGTCTTCAAGGGACCGCGATGGCCGTCACCATTTCCCGGCCCGGCCCCAGCACCGCATCTCTGCGAAGAGGGGCGATCGGATCGCCTGCGGGTCCTGCGGTCCACGGGCTCGCGTCCCGCGGTTCGTGGCCGACGTCCCCACGTGCATCCCAGATGCAGTGCCACTTCCGCTCCGGTGGCCCACTGAGATCAACCGCCGCAGGTGCTCGGGGTGCTGCAAGTACTCCAGGCGCCGTCGACATATGCTGCCGGCGCCCCGGTGTGGACAACACACACAGGGTCATCGGTGCCGCCTGCGCAGAGGGTCCACAGGACCGCCCCGGAGGCCGCATAGGGGCTGCCTGCGCGGACGGCATGCCGGTGCCGCTGGCGCTGGGGTGCTGCCGATGCGGACGATGCAGAAGGCCGCCGCGGCTGCCCGCTCGGACGGCACGCAGGGCTGCCGGTGCTGCCTGCACGGCCGGCACGCAGGGCTGCCGGTGCTACCTGCTGCTAGTGCCGGTGCGAACGGCGTGCCGGGCTGGTAGTGCCGCTGGCGCCGAACGCGCCTTTGACGCCTCGCCATCTCGCGGCTCATCGTTCGCGCTCGGCAGGGCTCCCCTCCCTTCGTGACGCTGAGTCCCGAGCAGGGGTGTCTTTGAGCCGGTGACGATCCAGAGGAGTAGCACCCGTGGCGACGCCCCGCGGAGCCGCCGGTGCCGCCGGTGCTCTCGGCGCTGCTGGTGCGGACGGCACGCAGGGCTGCCGGCGCGGACTGCGCACAGGGGCTCGGGGGCTGCCCGCTGCCGACGCACAAGGCGTTACAGGCCCGACGTGGCTGCCTGCGCGGACGGCATACGGAGCTACCGGTGCCACTGACGCGTCAGCGGGGACGGGGCACAGGGTCGCCGGTGCTGCCGATGCGGCCGACACGGACAGCACACAGGGCCGCCGCTGCCGTCGCCGGTGCAGACGGTGGGGCAAGGGCCGCTGGTGCTGCTGGTGCCAGGCGGGCACTCGACGCCTTCCCATCCCCGCCCCGCCGTCCGCGCCCTGTAAGGCTCGCCTTCGCGATGCTGAGTGCGGACGGGGGCGTCTTGGGTCGGTGAGGCGCTAAAGGAGTAGCACCCAGGGTGACGTCCCGCAGGGGGTGTGATTTCTTGTCCGCCCAGCTTCGCCGTGATTCGTGACACGCGCCGAGATCGTCGATCCAGCGCTCAGCGGGGAGGTACCACAAAGATCCTTCGTCACCCACTGATCGCCGGTTGTGACGGTTCGGGGTTGGATGCACCGGGACGGCTCCTGGTGGCCTCGTCCCGGCTGGAGTCTTGGTCGTGCCGGCCGCGGCTGGTGGCGGTCGTGATCTCATCCCTTCTTTGCCGGTGTAGGTCGACTGGTGTGGTCGGGGTGAAGGGGGTGGCCGTGGGCGATGAAACAGGACAGTTGAAATGTTTATAATCCGGGCGTGCTCGATCGTACGGGTCCCGTGCCGCTCTATCAGCAGGTCGCCGGCCTGATCCGCGAACAGATCGACCGTGGGGTGCTTCGACCTGGCGATGTTCTTCCGAGTGAGGCCGCGCTCGAAGAGCACTATGGCATCGCTCGGACGACCGCGCGTCGCGTCGCCAGGGAACTGCGGGAGCGGGGGCTGGCGTACACGGTTCCGGGGGAGGGGACGTACGTCGGCCAGCCGGGCATTCCTCGCACGCCACGGAAGGTGCCTATATATCGGAGAATCGCTGGAGAAGTTGTCGAACGTATCCGGCGAGGTGAGATCGCGCCAAACAGTGCCATTCCCGGTGAGAAAGTGATGATACGGCAATATGGTGTGGCGAAGGTGACGGTGCGGCAGGCCGTCGCGCATCTGCGGGAGCAGGGGTGGGTCTTCACCGTGCCGTATAGAGGTACGTTTGTGGCCGATCCCGAAAAGTGGCCGGGGAATCGGGGCGTTTGATTGCCCTGTGTTTGACGGGGTCGTTGGATAACCTTGTAGCGTGCCGAATCGCGAGGGCGGGACGTACCTGTATCTCCAGATCAGCGAGGTCATCAAAGCGCGCATCATCGCCGATCTTTCGCCTGGGGATCTTGTGATCAGCGAGGCGGGGATCCAGCGGGAGTTCAAGGTCGCGCGGACGACCGCGCGCAGGGCGATTCGCGTGCTACGCAACCAAGGGCTGGTTCATACGCGGCAAGGAGAGGGGACATTTGTCAACGCTCCCGGCCAGACCGGGCCATCGGGCAGGCAGACGCCGTTCTATCGACACATCGCCGATGAGGTCAGAAAGCGGATCAGAAGTGGTGCCTTGGTGCCGGGTAAGCCGCTGCCGAGTGAGGTCGATCTGGTGCGTGAATTCCGTGCGGCGCGGGAGACCGTACGGCGGGCTCTTACGTTGCTGCGGGAGGAGGGATGGGCGTACAGCATTCCGCATCGTGGCAGTTTCGTCGCCCCTGTGGAGCAGTGGCCGGTGTCGGAGTGATGCGGCGGATATGGGGATGCGGCGGCTGCAGGGGACCGGGGGCTACAGGGGATGCGGCAAATGGGGCGTGTTGGGGTCGAGGGTTACGGCTCAGCCGCATGGGATGTCAGGCGCCCCGACAGGTGTCCGTCTGTCCTCCCGTCTGTCCTACTGTTCGCCGTCTGTCCTACTCTCCCCGCCGGCCGGTACAGACGCCTTGGCCTGATGTAGGTGCCGCTGGCCGGATGTTGATGCCGCCGGAGATGGTGGTGGTGGTCGCGGCGAGAAGGTGGATCGACGGTGTCGGGGCGCATCGCCGATCTGGGCAGGGCGGATAAGGCTGTGCGGGTCAGAAACTCACTCGGCTCTGTCGACGTCATTCCGGGCATGTGGGCCGTCATTCCGAGCGATGGGGGCAAGCAGGCCGGCGAGTGGCAGGGTACGCGGAGTTGGCGTGCCGGTGGACAGGGACGACGGGATGGCTCCGGCAGGCAGACGAAGTGGTGTCACCCGTGGTCGGTAGCGGACGTCTCCGACGAGTAGAGGGGTCGGGTTACGCCTGTTCGATGGTGATACGTCTCTTGCGAACCCGGTAAGAGGGTGCCGTGCCGTCCGGCGGCCAAGCCGCGGACGAGCCGAGCAACGGGTACGCCCGCTTCCATGGCGCGGGACGTCTCACGCGAACGTGCGAGACAGTGCCGCACCTGCACGGTGGGGGGGCCTCGCCGACGAACGTGAGGGGCGGTGTCTCAGTGCCGTGAGCGAGACGACATCACGCGGCTGGGGCTGGATTTCCGCTCGGCGGCTGGCCTACGCGTGACACGACCCGGTACCACAGGCACACCACCGTGGTGTCGTGGTTCACCTCGTACCCCTGCTCCGCCCAATAGCGGCGGTGCGTCTCCCGCCAGTCCTCCGTCGAGCTGTACCCCTCCCCCTCCGCCTGGGCGAACTCCCAGCTCACCTCGGCGAACGGTGTCCGTTCGACTCGCGTGATCTCGATCTCCGCGGCGCGTTCCCCGGAGGAGTTCACCAGGACGAGTCTCTCTCCGACCTGCTCCAGCTCCTCGCCCTCGGCCTCGTAGTCGAGGGGCAGGAGGCCGGCTGTGGCCGTCTTGGCGCCCGACAAGGTGAGGTCGGTGAGCCGGGTGCGGAGTTTGCCGGGAGTGCCCAGTTCGAGGACCCTGAGTCCGTCTATGCGCGGCCACATGAGGTCATCCTAGAAGTCGCCGGCCATACGACGGCGTCGTGTGGCCGTTACATGACATGACGGCACCCGGGTGACCGCCGTACGACAGCTTCGGGAAACGCCGCTCCATGGCGTTCCGAAGTCCTCGGCCGCCGCCTTCGGAACGAGGCGTCAGAAGACCGGGATGATGTCCTCCGGGTCGATGAAGTCCACGGGGACTCCTTCCAGGTCCAGCTCGGGAATGGCGGGAAAGGCGATCCCCCACCGTTCGACGATGGCTCGGACGCGTGCCATCGCCACCCGCCAGTTCTCCGCCTGCTCCTCGTACGACAGCACCCCCAGCCCCGCCTCCCGCGCATGGTCCATGAGGACGCGATGGTTGGGCAGGAAGTAAGGGGGAAGCTCCCAGAAGCCTTCCGGCGGCTCCCAGAGAATCATGCTGAGAAAGACGAAACCGGCCCTCAATTGCCGGGTGATCAATGTACGGGTCTCGTCGGTCAGGCCGGGCCATTCGGTTTCGAGAATGGTCATGCAGATCTGCAGATGGCGTGACTCGTCGCGGCCGATCCGCTGGAACATCTCGCCGAAGACGGGATGACTCGTGCCCGAGGCCATGCCTCTGAACAGGGTGGAGGCGGCCATCTCGCCCATCATGAAACTGGTGAAGAGAACGGGCAGCGAATACTTTCCCACGGCCGAGGTGTAGCCGGTCCAGTAGCGGCCGCCGTTGTGGTAGAGCCAGCCGATGTTGTTGTGGGCGGCCGATTCGAGGTCGTCCGCCGGTGTCCAGTCGAGCGGGCCGCCCGGCCAGAGTCTGGCGATCGTACGCTGGCAGCATTCCTCGTGGTTCATCTCGTCACGGGTGATCGAGAAGAAACACTTTCTGACCGGGTCCTCTTCGTGCTTCTCGAAGGCCTGGATGGTGGCGCGGGCGAACACCGCAGGCCCCGAGGCGTCGAAGTTCGCCAGGACCGCGAACCAGTACATGATGCCCAGGCGCTGCTCCCGCGTGAAGTCGTCGGGATCGAGGCCGTCCCAGGGCAGGTCGGCCGGGTTCCAGACCACACGCTTGGATTTCTCGTATATGGCGGCGAGCTTCTCGGTCTCCACTCGCCATTCCATGGGATAGATATTGGGCTGCGGGATTTCCGGCGCCGGCCAGAATCCGCCTTCCGGGATCGTGAGGTCAGCCATTGGTGTGACACCTCCTCTCCCATCCTGCGGCGCGGCGTCACGGCTTTCAAGTACGGGCGCGCTGGGTGACGGCCACGCAGACGAGCACGGCCACGGCCGCGAGCACGGTCGCCGGGCCGAAGCGCTCGCCCATCAGGAACCAGGCCCACACCAGGGTCAGCAGCGGCTGGGTGAGCTGGGTCTGGCCCGCTCTGGCGATGCCGCCTCTGGCCAGGCCCGCGTACCAGGGGATGAAACCGAGGAACATCGAGATCGCCGCCACGTACGCGAGCCCGGCGACGGCCTCGGGGGTGATGGTGATCGGAGTGGTGAGGGCCAGGACCGCCGACACGGGGAGCGTCACCGGAAGGGAGAGCACGAGGACGTGCGAGATGACCTGCCAGCCAGGGGTCTGCCTGGTCAGGCGGGCGCCTTCGGTGTAGCCGGCCGCCGCCGACAGCAGGGCGGCGACGAGGAGCAGGTCGGGCCAGGACGCGCTGCCCTGGTGCTGGATGAGGGTGAAGGCCGTGATGGCGGCGGCGCCGGCCGCGCAGGCGACCCAGAACAGCGGGCGGGGTCGTTCTGAGGCTCTCAGGACGGCGCAGGCGGCCGTGGCGGCCGGGAGCAGGCCGATGACGACGGCGGAGTGTGCGGTGCCGGCTCCGAGGGCCAGGGCCAGGCCGCTGAAGACGGGGAAGCCGAAGACGACGCCGCCGGAGATCAGCGCGTACGAGGGCCACTCGGCTCTGCGTGGAAGAAGTGGGCGACCGCTGGCCCCCAGGCAGATCAGGGCCAGTACGCCTGCCAGGGCGGCCCTGCCCACCGCGACGAGCCAGGGGTCGAAGCCCTGCATCGCGTAGACGGTGGCGGGGAAGGATCCGGAGAAGGCCAGCACCCCCAGGAAGGCCAGGGCTGTCCCGCGGCGACGATCACGTCCACGGTCGTGATCTCGCTCCCGGCCATGGTCGCGGGAGTGGGAGTGGGAGTGGAAGTGGGCCTGCGGCTGAGGCTGGGACGGAGATTGGTGCTGGGGCTGGTGATCGGCTCGCGACTCGCTCCCGGCCTCGTGCTGAGGCTGGGAGCGAACCCCTGGCTGGGGTTCGGGTCGGGCTTGGGGCGGGGTCTCGGGCCGGGGTGCGGGTGGGGAGTCAGGGTGAAGGTGGGAATCGGGTTGGGGGAGCGCTACTGCGCCGGTGACGATAGCGCTATCATCCGATCTCATGAACAACGATAGCAGTATCGCCCAGATCGCCGCGATACTGCGCGAAGATGCCGAACGCCTCGGGCCAGGCGCGCGGTTGCCGTCCAGCCGGGAGATCATGCGGCGGCACAACGTGAGCCCCGTCACCGTCTCCAGGGCGATCGGGCAGCTGGCCGCGGAAGGGCGGGTGGTGACGCGGCCGGGCAGCGGCGCCTTCGTGGCCCCACCTGTGCGGCCGGCGCGGGACGCGGCCGATCTGTCCTGGCAGACCGTCGCGCTCGGGGATCGGGTGGTGGACGACGGGCCGATCACGGCCCTGCTGGGGGCGGCACCCGAGGGGGTGGTGCCGCTGACCGGTGGATATCTGCGGCCTGGGCTGCGGCCGGACAAGCAGCTGGCCGCCGCGGCGGCGCGGGCCGTACGCGGGCCGGGCGCCTGGGCCAGGCCGCCTCTCACCGGGCTGCCTGAGCTGCGGCGCTGGTTCGCCACGCAGGCCGGCGGCGACGTCACGGGGGCCGACGCGTTGATCGTGAGCGGCGGGCAGGCGGCGCTCACGAACGCGTTCAGGGCGCTGGCTGCTCCCGGCACGCCCATCCTCGTCGAAACGCCCACCTATCCGGGAGCGCTGGCCGCGGCCAGGGCGGCGGGGCTGCGGGCCACGGCGGTACCGATGGACCGGGACGGCGTGCGGCCCGAGCTGCTGGCCGAGGCGTTCGCCATGACGGGGGCGCGGGTGTTCTTCTGCCAGCCCACCCTGCACAACCCCACCGGTGCCACACTGCCCGTCGAACGCCGCGAGCAGGTGCTGCAGGTGGCGCGGGCGGCGGGCGCGTTCGTGGTGGAGGACGACTACGCCCGCTACCTGACCGGGCAGGCGCCCCCGTCGCTGGCGTCGATGGACCGGGACGGCACGGTGGTGCACATCGGCTCGCTGACCAAGATCCTCGCGCCGAGCCTGCGGGTGGCGGCCGTGATCGCACGGGGGCCCGCCGCCCACCGGCTGCGGGCCGCCCAGCTCGTGGAGTCGTTCTTCGTGGCGCGGCCGTTGCAGGAGACGGCGCTGGAGTTCGTGGGGTCGCCGGCCTGGCGGCGGCACCTCACGGCCGTGCACGCCGAGATCGTGATCCGCCGCGACGCGCTCGCGGCGGCGCTCGCCCAGCACATGCCCGCCGCCGAGCCGCACCTGCTGCCGATCGGCGGCATGCATCTCTGGGTGCGGCTGCCCGCCGACGTCGACGAGGGCGCCTTGGTGGAGACGGCCAGGCAGAACGGGGTGCTGGTGAGCCCGGGCCGGATGTACTACCCGTCGGAGCCGCCGGGGCCGCGCATCCGGGTCACGCACATGGCCGCCGCCAACCTCGCCGAGCTGCGTGAAGGGGTCAGGCGGCTGGCTGAGGCCCTGGCGATCACAGGAGTGCGGGCCGCCCAGTAGATGGGCTCAGACCCGGTGAAATGGTCTCGGTCCAGGCAGGCCCGAGGTTCGGGCGCCGAGGTCCGGGGCCAAGGTCCGGGTAGGTCCCGAGGTTCGGGTGGAGGTCCGAGATCCGGGTTCGGGGCCGAGGGCCAGAGGGCCGGGTCCAGTAGATCAACCCGGGAGATCGGCCCAGTAGAGTGACGGCATGCCGTTGCCCACGGAGCTCGCACGAGACTTCGTGAACACCTTCGACGTCGAAGCCCAGGCGGACGAGCTGTCCTCCCCCGCCGACCTGGCCCTGTGGCTGCGCGAGCGCGGCCTGGCGGGCCCGCGCGACCGTGCCTCCGACGACGACCTGCACGCCGCCCACGCCCTGCGTGAGGGCCTCAGAGCGACACTCAGGCGGCGAGCGGCCGAGCGACCGGCCGAGCGACCGGCCGAGCGACCGGCGCAACAATGGCGCCCGGCGGAGCTTCCCCCGTTGCCCCTCCTCGTCACCCTCGACGCCGGCGGCCGCCCCCGGCTGACCCCTGCGGCCACCGGCGTGGCGGGCGGCCTGGCGCGCATCGCCGCGGCGACCGTGGCCGCGTCGTGGGACCGGCTCAAGGTGTGCGCGGAGGAAACCTGTCAGTGGGCGTTCATCGACTCGTCGAAGAACCGTTCCCGCTCGTGGTGTTCCATGCGTGTATGCGGCAACCGCACCAAGACGCGGGCTTACCGGGCGAGGAAGCGGGGTTCGCGTCGTCTCCAAGGCTCAAACACCGATACGGTGTAACTCGTGCCTTGTGGCATGGACGGCAGGCGAAGGAGCGGGCCGAGATGGCAGACGTAGGCGTCCGGGCGGCCCGGCGCGAGGATGTTCTCCAGGTTGCGAACACTCAGATCCGCGCCTGGCGCTACGGCTATCGGGACTTCCTCCCCGAGGGCCCACTCGAGCAGATGACCGGCGCGGCGGCGGAGAAGATGTGGCTGCGCCAGTGGGACGAGGCGATCGTCGCCCCGCCCTCCCCCATGCATCGGGTGCTGGTGGCGGTGGAGACGATCCTCGACACCGAGGGCTTTCCCGCGCTGGGCGCGGGCGGCGCCGGAGCCGCCCTCGTGACCCCGCGCGGCGGTGAGCGCGTGGTGGGGCTGGCCTCCCACGCCCCCGCGGAGGACCCCGACCTCGACCCCGGGGTGGCGGCCGAGATGCTGACGTTGCTGGTCGACCCGGACTTCGTCCGCAGGGGCCATGGCAGCCGGCTGCTCAACGCCACGGTCGACTATCTTCGTGACGACGGGTTCCGGCAGATCGTCACCTGGGTGTTCGCCGACAACTACGCGGTGCTCGGCTTCCTGGAGTCGGCGGGCTGGGGTGAGGACATGGCCGAACGCGTCCTCGACATGGGCCGTCCGATCCGGATGGTCAGACTCACCACCGACATCAGCTAGAGGTTCAAGCAGGACATGGCAACCCCTTCCCAGTGGATCGCCGGCGCTCGCCCCCGCACCTTTCCCAACGCCGTCGTGCCCGTCATGGTCGGCACCGGCGTGGCGATCGGCGAAGGCGGCTTCGTGTGGTGGCGGGCGGTGCTGGCCCTGTTCGTGGCGCTGTCGCTGCAGATCGGCGTCAACTACGCCAACGACTACAGCGACGGCGTGCGCGGCACCGACGACCAGCGGGTCGGGCCGATGCGGCTGGTGGGCTCGCGGGCGGCCACGCCGCGCGAGGTGCTGACGGCCGCGCTCGGCTCGTTCGCGCTCGCGGCGGTCCTGGGGCTCGTGCTGGTCGTCGTCACGCGAGCCTGGTGGGTGCTGCTGGTGGGCGCGGCGGCGATCGCGGCCGCCTGGTTCTACACCGGCGGCAAGCACCCGTACGGCTACCGCGGGCTCGGCGAGGTGGCCGTGTTCGTGTTCTTCGGCATCGTCCCCGTGATGGGCACGGCCTACGTGCAGACGGAGCATCTGAGCTGGGCGGCGCTGATCGCCTCGATCCCGGTGGGGCTGCTGTCGTGCTCGATGCTGGTGGTCAACAACCTGCGCGACGTCGGCACCGACGGGCAGGCGGGCAAGCGCACGCTGGCGGTGCTGCTGGGCGCCGAACGCACCCGTACGCTCTACGTGGCCTGCCAGGTCGTGCCGTTCGTGGTGGCGCTGGCGATGATCCCCATCACGCCCTGGGCGGCTCTGGTACTGCTCGCGGCGCCGCTGGCGGTCTCCCCCATCAGGGCGGTGCTGAGCAAGGCGGTGGGTCCCGCCTTGATCGCGGTGCTGCAGCAGACGGGCAAGCTCCAACTGGCGTACGGGTTCCTCTTCGCCGTGGGTCTGGCGATCATCTTCTAGCCGTCTTCTACAGTGGGACGGTGAAGGAATTCATCGCCGGTCTGCCCAAGTGCGAGCTGCACCTGCACATCGAGGGCACGCTGGAGCCCGAGCTCAAGTTCGAGCTGGCCGCCCGCAACGGGCTGGAGCTGCCGTACGCGACCGTCGAGGAGATGCGGGCCGCCTACACCTTCGACAGCCTCTCGTCCTTCCTGACGATCTACTACGAGGGCATGCGGGTGCTGCGCACCGAGCCCGACTTCTACGACCTGGCGATGGCCTACCTGCGTAAGGCCGCCGAGCAGAACGTCCGTTACGCCGAGATCTTCTTCGACCCCCAGGCGCACACCTCGCGCGGCGTGCCGTTCGACGTGGTGATCAGGGGGCTGCGGCGGGCGCTGATGGACGCGCACGCCCAGCTCGGCGTGCGGGCCCAGCTCATCATGTGCTTCCTGCGCGACTTCCAGGCCGAGTACGCGATGGCGACGTTGCTGGAGTCGCTGCCGTACAAGGAGTGGATCGTCGGCGTCGGGCTCGACTCCGACGAGAAGGGCAACCCGCCCGCCAAGTTCGCGGCGGTCTACGAGCGGGCCAAGCAGGAGGGCTACCTGCTGACCATGCACTGCGACGTGGACCAGGACGACGCGATCGAGCACATCCGCCAGGCCGTCGAGGAGATCGGCGTCGACCGGATCGACCACGGCGTCAACATTCTTGAGGACCAGCGGCTGGTGGAGGTGGTGCTGGCTCGCGGCACGGGGCTGACCTGCTGCCCGGTGTCCAACGGCTACGTCACCGACTCGATGAAGGCCGAGGGCATCCGCAAGCTGATGGACCTGGGCGTGCGGGTGACGGTCAACTCCGACGATCCGGCCTACTTCGCCGCCTACGTACAGGAGAACATCGAGGCCCTGCAGGACTCCCTCCAGCTCAGCCGCGAGGAGCTGGCGCAACTGCAGCGCAACGCCTTCGAGATCACCTGGCTGCCGCGCCACGTCAAGGACGCCTACCTGACAGAGATCGACGCCTACCTCTCGTGAGCGTCCCGCCGAACCGCTAGCCTGGAGGTCCCCAAGGCAAGGCCCCAGTGACCCCCGACGCAGCGATCGCGAGGGATCGTGGCAGATCGGCCCAGGGTGTCCACGGACATCGAGGAGTTCGAGCGGGCACTCGCTGAGTGCGTCGCCATCGCCGGACGGGCGATGCCCGGCCCCACCGCGCCCGCCTCACCCCTGACCGGGCCGGCCTCGCCCGTCTCATCCCCGGCCGGGCCCGCATCATCCCCGGCCGCGCCCGACGCGACGATCAACGCCTCGGCGATGCCCTGCTCGCCGATGCTGAGCGTCGTGCTGTGCTCCGCTGACGGTCTGCGCACCGCGGCCGTGTCCCACGCTCGGGCCAGGCTCTTCGACGACCTGCAGACGGCCGTCGGGCAGGGGCCCGTGCTCGACACGATCGACAGCGGGAGGTCCGTGACCACCCGCGACCTGGCCGCCGACTCCCGCTGGCCGAAGTTCGCCCAGCAGGCGCCGGAGATCCGCACGGTGCACTGTGAGCCGCTGGAGTCGGAGGGGGCGCTGCTCGGCGCGTTCACGCTCTACTCAGGGGACGACGGCTCGCCCGGCGCCACCGATCTCGCGGCCACGGAGCCGGACGCCACGAAACCGAACTCCTCAGAACCGAACGCCGCCGAGCCGAACGCCGGAGGACTCGCCGTCACCCAGCTCGCCATGCGGGTCAGCGCCGCCCACGTCGGCGTCCTCTACCGTACGGCGCTGGACGCGGCCAGGACGCGTGAGGTGGCGGCCCAGCTCAAGGAGGCGCTCACCACGCGCGCGATCATCGACCAGGCCCTCGGCATCGTCATGGCGCAGCGCCGGTGCACCGCGCAGCACGCGTTCGAGCTGCTGCGGCACGTCTCCCAGGACCGGAACGTCAAGCTGCACCAGCTCGCCGCCTCCATCGTGGAGCAGGTGAGCGGCGAGCCGGCCCAGCGCTCCCGCTTCGAGGAGCCGCCACCGCACGTCACCGGCCGCACCGTCCGCGGCAGCTAGTTCTCATAGCCACAGCGCACACTAGGGGCGGCGGCGCATCACCACGCGCGGCGCGATCTCGATGCCGAGCTCCCGTTCGTGCTCGACCAGCGCCCGCAGCTGCGGCCCCCACTCGGCCTCGGGCATCGGGGTGAAGCCGTGGCGCGCGTACCAGGGCGCGTTCCACGGCACGTCGCGGTACGTCGTCAGCGTCACGCCCGGCGCGCCGGTCGCCCGCGCGTGGTCGATGACGGCCGTGACCAGCCGCCCGCCGATGCCCTGGCGCATGCTCTCGGGACGGACGGCGAGCTGATCGAGGTGGAGGCCGCCGTCGACCCAGCCGACCAGCGCGAACCCGTCGGGCGGCTCACCCTCGACCAGCACGGCCCCGGGGTCGGCCGCCTCTTCGATCATGGTGGTCCCGGGCGGGAAGACGATGCCCACCTGCTCGAACAGCCGGTCGGCGGCCAGCTCTATCGAGACCAGCCCGGGAAGTTCGTCCGCTCGCGCCCATCGCACCATGGCGACACGATCTCATTTTTCCGGACGAGCTCGCCGCTCATATTAGGGTTGAAGATCGTAGGCCTGGCTGTGCGGAGCCGGGACCCTCTCCTCACCACGTGCCCACGGCCGAATACGGACGTGGGCACGTCGTGTTGGCAGGCGAAAAAGGCCGCGTCAGAGGTCGAGCAGCGGCTCAAGGCCGAGGGTCAGGCCGGGCAGCTCGCGCACCCTGCGCACGCCGAGCAGCACGCCAGGCGTGAACGCCGACCTGCTCATCGTGTCGTGCCTGATGGTGAGGATCTCGCCGTCGCCGCCGAGCAGCACCTCCTGGTGCGCGATCAGCCCGGACAGGCGCACCGCGTGGACGTGCACGCCGCCGACGTCGGCCCCGCGCGCGCCGTCAAGCGCGGTGCTGGTCGCGTCGGGCATCGCCCCGGCCCCGGCCTTGGCGCGGGCCTCGGAGATCAGCTCGGCGGTGCGCCGGGCCGTGCCGGAGGGCGCGTCGGCCTTGTTGGGGTGGTGCAGCTCGACGATCTCGGCCGACTCGAAGTAGCGGGCCGCCTGCTGGGCGAAGTGCATCATGAGCACGGCGGCGATGCCGAAGTTGGGGGCGATCAGGCAGTTGGTGCCGGGCCTCGCGGCCAGCCAGCCGCGCACGGTCTCCAGGCGGCCCTCGTCGAACCCGGTCGTGCCCACCACGGGATGCACGCCGTGGCCGATCGCCCATTCGAGGTTGCCCATGACCACGTCGGGATGGGTGAAGTCGACCACCACCTCGGCGCCCTGGAGCCCCTCGACGGAGTCGTCCTTGTCGAGCGCGGCCACCAACTCCATGTCGGTGGCCGCCTCGACCGCCTTGCACACCTCGACGCCCACGCGCCCCTGGGCTCCGAGCACACCTACCCTGATCACAGGGCGAGCCTATCCCAACCGGCGCGGGCCGCCGTTCACGCGATGGCGTCGGAGAAGTCCTTGTCGCCGTACGGGCCGATCACGGCCAGCGTGAGCGGCCGGTTGAGCACGTCGCGGGCGACCTCGGAGATCTCGTCAGGAGTGACGGCCTCGATGCGGGACAGCACCTCGTCGACCGACATCAGCTCGTCGTAGACCAGCTCGTTCTTGCCGATGCGCGACATGCGCGAGCCGGTGTCCTCAAGACCGAGCACGAGCCCGCCGCGCATCTGACCCTTGCCGCGCATGATCTCGTCGGCGGTGATGCCCTCGGTGACCACCCTGGCCACCTCGTCCCGGCAGATCTTGAGCACGTCGTCGATCTTGGACGGCAGGCAGCCCACGTAGATGCCGAACTGGCCGGTGTCGGCGTAGGCCGAGGTGTAGCTGTAGGCGGAGTAGGCCAGGCCGCGCTTCTCCCTGATCTCCTGGAAGAGCCGGGACGACATGCCGCCGCCGAGCGCCGCGTTGAGCACGCCCAGTGCGAAGCGGCGGTCGTCGGTGCGGGCCAGGCCGGTCGTGCCGAGCACCAGGTTGGCCTGCTCGGTGGGCCGGTCGAGCACCGCCAGGCGGGAGCCCGACGTGGCGCCGGGGCCGCTGGTGCGCGGCGGCGCGAACTCGGCGGGGCCGGTCAGCGCCCCCGCCCGTTCGTAGGCCCTGGTCACCAGCTCGACGACCTCTTCGTGCCGGATGTTGCCCGCGACCGACACCACCGTGCAGCGGGGCCGGTAGTAGCGGTGGTAGTACTCGGCGATCCGCTCGCGCCCGAGGGCGTTGATCGAGTCGACCGTGCCCAGGATGGGCCGGCCGATCGGCGAGTCGCCGTAGAGCGCGGCGGCGAACTGCTCGTGCACCACGTCGGAGGGATCGTCGTCGTGCATGGCGATCTCTTCGAGGATCACGCCCCGCTCGGACTCGACGTCCTCGGCGGTCACCAGCGAGCTGGTCACCACGTCGGCGAGCACGTCGACCGCGACCGGCAGGTCCTCGTCGAGGACCCGCGCGTAGTAGCAGGTGTACTCCTTCGCGGTGAAGGCGTTGATCTCACCGCCGATGCCCTCGATGCTGGCGGAGATCTCCATCGCGTCGCGCGTCGGGGTGCCCTTGAACAGCAGGTGTTCGAGGAAGTGCGTGGCCCCCATGTGCTCGGGGGCCTCGTCACGCGAGCCGATGCCGACCCACATGCCGACCGCGACGCTGCGCACGGTCGGCATGGTCTCGGTCACCACGCGCAGCCCACCCGGGAGGACGGTGCGCCTCACCACCCCGGCTCCGTCCTTGCCGGGGTGGAGCGTGGTCGTCGTCACGAGTTCCGGTCGTCCCCATCGGAGCGGGTGTTACGCACGCGCGTACGGGTGCGCCGGGGCCGCTCGGACCGCTCCTCGGCGGCCGGAGCCGCCTCGGACGGGGCCGGAGCGTCGGAGGCGTCGCCGTCGCCGGCCTTGGCCTCCTTCTCGGCGGCCTCCTTCTCGATGACCTCGACCGGCACCAGGGAGAGCTTGCCCCGGCCGTCGATCTCGGCGATCTCGACCTGGATCTTCTCGCCGACGCCCATGACGTCCTCGACGTTCTCGATCCGCTTGCCGCCGTGCAGCTTGCGGATCTGCGAGACGTGCAGCAGACCGTCCTTGCCGGGCATGAGCGAGATGAACGCGCCGAACGCGGCGATCTTCACGACCGTGCCCAGGTAGCGCTCGCCGACCTCCGGCATGTGCGGGTTGGCGATCGCGTTGATCGCCGAACGGGCGGCCTCGGCGGCGGGCCCGTCGGTGGCGCCGATGTAGATCGTGCCGTCGTCCTCGATGGTGATCTCGGCGCCCGTGTCGTCCTGGATCTGGTTGATCATCTTGCCCTTCGGGCCGATGACCTCGCCGATCTTGTCGACCGGGACCTTGATGGTGATGATGCGCGGCGCGGTCGGGTTCATCTCCGCCGGGGAGTCGATCGCCTCCTGCATCACGTCGAGGATCGCCAGGCGGGCGCCCTTGGCCTGCTTGAGCGCGGCGGCCAGCACGCTGGCGGGGATGCCGTCGAGCTTGGTGTCGAGCTGCAGGGCGGTGATGACGTCCTTGGTGCCGGCGACCTTGAAGTCCATGTCGCCCATGGCGTCCTCGGCGCCGAGGATGTCGGTCAGCGTGACGTAGTTGTCACCCTCGCCGATCAGGCCCATCGCGATGCCCGCGACCATCTCCTTGAGCGGCACACCGGCGTCGAGCAGCGCCATGGTGGAGGCGCAGACCGAGCCCATCGAGGTGGAGCCGTTGGAGCCGAGTGCCTCGGAGACCTGCCGGATCGCGTAGGGGAACTCCTCACGCGTGGGCAGCACCGGGATCAGCGCCCGCTCGGCCAGCGCGCCGTGACCGATCTCGCGGCGCTTGGGCGAGCCCACCCGGCCGGTCTCACCGGTGGAGTAGGGCGGGAAGTTGTAGTTGTGCATGTAGCGCTTGGTCCGCTCGGGGTTGAGCGTGTCGATGACCTGCTCCATGCGCAGCATGTTGAGGGTGGTGATGCCCATGATCTGGGTCTCACCGCGCTCGAACAGGGCCGAGCCGTGCACGCGGGGCACCACGTGGACCTCCGCCGACAGGGCGCGGATGTCCTTGGTGCCGCGGCCGTCGATGCGGATGCCCTCCTTGACGACCCGCTCGCGCATGAGCTTCTTCATCACCGAGCGGAAGGCGCCGGAGATCTCCTTCTCGCGGCCCTCGAACTCGGGCAGGAGCTTCTCGGCGGCCAGCGCCTTGACCTTCTCCAGCTCGGTCTCGCGCTCCTGCTTGCCGGCGATGGTCAGCGCGGCGGCCAGCTCGTTCTTGACCGCGGCCTCGACGGCGTTGAGCACGTCGTCCTGGTATTCCAGGAAGACCGGGTATTCGGCCGTCTCCTTGGCCGCGACCTGCGCGATGCGCGACTGCGCCTCGCACAGCACCTTGATGAAGGGCTTGGCGGCGTCGAGGCCCTGCGCGACGGTCTCCTCGGTGGGCGCGACCGCGCCCTCGGCGACCAGCTTGAGCGTGTCCTTGGTGGACTCGGCCTCGACCATCATGATCGCGACGTCGCCGTCGTCGAGCACGCGGCCCGCCACGACCATGTCGAACGTGGCCCGCTCCAGCTCGTGGTGCGTCGGGAAGGCCACCCACTGGCCGTCGATCAGCGCGACGCGCACGCCGCCGATCGGGCCGGAGAAGGGCAGGCCGGCCAGCTGCGTCGACAGGGACGCGGCGTTGATGGCGACCACGTCGTAGAGGTGGTCGGGGTTGAGCGCCATGACCGTGGCGACGACCTGGACCTCGTTGCGCAGGCCCTTGACGAACGACGGGCGCAGCGGCCGGTCGATCAGCCGGCAGGTGAGGATGGCGTCCTCGGACGGACGGCCCTCACGGCGGAAGAACGAGCCGGGGATGCGGCCCGCGGCGTACATGCGCTCTTCGACGTCGACCGTGAGCGGGAAGAAGTCGAACTGTTCCTTCGGGGACTTCGACGCGGTGGTGGCGGAGAGCACCATCGTGTCGCTGTCGAGATAGGCGACGGCGGAGCCCGCCGCCTGGCGCGCGAGGCGACCGGTCTCGAACCGGATCGTGCGCGTGCCGAATGAGCCGTTGTCTATGACGGCTTCAGCAGTGTGGACACCCTCCACGGGGGACCTCCTTGTGGTCGGTCTCCCGCGCCCTTTTCTCACCGGCACCCTCGTTAGGTGCAGCGCCGGTCTTCGATCGAAGCGCCCGGTCAAGTGTGTTTGTTACCGGAAGCCACTACCGAGGACCGGCCCGCAGGCGTCGCGGGTCGCATGGTGCTGAGCGGACGCGGGGGCTGTGTGTCTCGGATCTTCAGTTGTACGTCAAACGCGGGGCGGTTTCAGCTCGCCACGCGTCCTGACCGTATGGGGTCCTACCCCGATATGAGAAGGGAGCGGCGCGAGCGCCGCTCCCTTTCAGACTATCGGCGCAGGCCGAGCCGCTCGATGAGCGTACGGTAGCGCTGGATGTCGACCTTCTGCAGGTACTTCAGCAGGCGGCGCCGGCGCCCGACGAGCAGCAGCAGACCACGACGGCTGTGGTGGTCGTGCTTGTGCGTCTTCAGGTGCTCGGTCAGCTCGCTGATGCGCTTGCTGAGCAGCGCGATCTGCACCTCGGGCGACCCGGTGTCGCCGTCAGCCGTCGCGTACTCCTCGATGATGGTCTTCTTGGCAGCGGTGTCGAGGGACACGGCTCTCCTTCGATCTACGGACACGCGCGAATGTGATGGAAGCGCGAACGACCGTGCGTGCCTACAGTCGCCGCGTGAAGGCCGTCATGGGCAGCGCGCAGCACCGCCGCTACAGAGCCGACATGCAAGGTTACCACCAAGCGTCCAGTGCTCGGGCGGGGTCGCGACGCGCCCGCGTACAGAGGGCTTACGCGTGCCAGGGCGGGGTCAGCTCGTCAGGCGGCGGGTGGCCTCCACGTCGGCGTGGATCTGGTCGATCAGCGCCTCGATCGAGTCGAAGCGGGTGTTGCCGCGCAGCCGCGCGGCGAACTCCACGGCCACGTGCACGCCGTAGAGCTCCAGGTCGTCGCGGTCGAGCGCGTACGCCTCCACCGTGCGCGGCACGCCCTCGAACGTCGGGTTGGTGCCGACCGAGATCGCCGCCGGCCAGCGCTCCCCCTCGTAGAGGGCGGGCAGGTTGGCCATCGGGACGCACTCCATCCACCCGGCGTAGACCCCGTCGGCGGGGATGGCGGTGTGCTGCGGCGTCTCGACGTTGGCGGTGGGGAAGCCGAGCTGGCGCCCGCGCTGGTAGCCGCGGACGACGACGCCCTCCACCCGGTGCGGCCGGCCGAGCTGCCGCGCGGCGCCCTCCACGTCTCCGGTGGCGATCCGCTCGCGGATCGAGGTGGCGGAGACGTCGTCGAGGCGGGGCACGGTCTCGACCTCGAAGTCGTATTTTTCGCCCAGCGTCCTCAATATCTCCACCCCGCTGCCTTCGTCATGGCCGAACCTGAATTGCTCCCCCACCACGACGACCGCCGCCCGCAGCCGCTCGGCCAGGACGTTCCGTACGAACTCACCAGGATCCGCCGCGCCCGGCAGATCCGGCACCGCGTCGGCCTCGTCGACGCCGAGCCCGGTCAGCAGCTCGGCCCTGCGTCGCGGGCCGGTCAGCACCTGCGGCCGCGCCCCTCGCCGCCCAGCCTCGTCGGGCCGCTCGAACACGACCGCCACGGCACGCAGCCCACGCTCACGAGCGACGGCGACGGCCCGCTCGGCCACCCGACGGTGCCCGCGGTGAACCCCGTCGAACACACCGATGGTGACGACAGACCTCTCCGAACCCTGCACGCCTCGGCCCCATTCGCTCGTTCCCGGATCAACGCGTACAAGCCTGCCATGCGCTCCGGCATTCCCTCCAACCGAGGGGTTGTCAGCTGCTGGCGAAGTCATCGGGCTTCTCCAGCGTCATTGACGACTATTGGTGAGTGAAGATCTCGGAGGAGGCCCGGCGGAATGGGGTCGCCGCGTCTCCGGCACCAGCCGATCGTCAGGGTTACCGAGTGGAGCTGGCTCCGACGGGCGAGCAGCGCGCCCGGCTCGCCCAGCACGCTGGTCTTTCGCGGGTGGTCGAGAAACTTCTGCCTGGAGAAGGTGAAGGCCGCGCTGGAGCAGCGTGAGGCGGAGAGGACCTATGGCATCGGTGATCCGGACCTGACGCCGGTGCCGTGGTCGGCTCCCGCGTGCGGGATCGACCTCGGTGCGAAGACCTTCGCACCATCTCGGACGACGACGGCGCCGTCACCGAACTGCACGCGCCCAAGCCGCTCAAGGCAGCCCTGCGCAGGCTGCGCGAAGCGAACAAGGCGGTGGCGAGAAAGGAACCGGGTTCGGGGAGTTCTCACCTACAAGGCGGGCTGGTACGGATCGAACGTGTGGCCGGCTGATCGCTGGTTCCCGTCCTCGAGACTGTGCGGCGGATGCGGAGCGGTCAACCGGGATCTCACCCTCGCCGACCGGGTGTGGGCGTGCGGGTGCGGTCTCCAGCACGACCGCGATGTCAACGCCGCCCGCAGTTCGCTCAACACCGTGCTGCTCGAACAGAACGCGGCCTGGTTTCATCTGGTTTCACGTCCCCGGGCAGTTCCCCGGAGACGCTGAACGCCTGTGGAGGCGACGTAAGACCCCGAGCGATCGGGGCGGCTGCCGGCGAAGCAGGCAGGAGAATCACTGGGATTTTCTGAACGGACTATCATCGGGCATCATGCCTCGTTACGCGCTACTGATCCTGCCTGCCTTCAACCGGGTCTACGGAGAGAGCTCCGTCCGGCTGACCCGTAACGAGCTGGCCGTCTTCAGCGCGCGGGCCCTCGGCGCCGAGGTGCTGAGCAGCGACGAGACGCGGATCGGCGGCGTCCCCTACGTGACGTTCGAGACCGCGGACCCGCTGAGCGAGGGGGACGTCGCGCTGCTGTCCGACCTCTCCTCCGTCTACGCCGTCTTCGGGATGGAGGGCGAGCTGCTCAGGCCGCTGGCCATGAGTCCGCGCGACCGGCTCAGCAGCGACCTGATCACGATCCAGAAATACGCCGGCAAGACCAACGAGCACTTCACCAAGCTGCTGCTCAACGTCACGGCGCTGGCCCGCGACGAGGGGATGAGCGGGCGGTTGTCGGTGTTCGACCCGATGTGCGGGCGCGGCACCACCCTCAACCAGGCCCTCATGTACGGCTACGACGCCTACGGCATCGACGTGGACGGCAAGGACTTCGAGGCCTACACCGGCTTCCTCAAGACGTGGCTGCGCAACAAGCGGCTCAAGCACACGGCGGAGATCGTGCCGGTGCGCCGCGAGCGGGCCCTGGTCGGCCGGCGGTTCAACGTCACCTTCGGCCTGTCGAAGGAGGCGGTCAAGGCGGGCGACACCCAGCGCCTGACCGTGGTCAACGCCGACACCCTCAAGAGCCGCGACTTCTTCAGGCCGCGCTCGTTCGACATCGTGGCGACCGACGCGCCGTACGGCGTCCAGCACGGCAGCAAGGGCGGCGGTGGGCTGTCGCGCAGCCCGCTGGAGCTGCTCGGCCGGGCCGTGCCGGTCTGGGCCGAGCTGCTACGCCCCGGCGGCGCGATGGGCATCGCCTGGAACACCTACGGCGGCAAGAGCTCCGAGCTGGGCAGGATCCTCACGGACGCGGGCCTTGAGGTGATGGACTATCCCGACTTCGAGCACTGGGTGGATCAGGCGATCGTGCGCGACATCATCGTGGCCCGCAAGCCCCGCTGACCGGCAGCCGACGATCAGCGATCGGCGGAACGTCTGACAGTGGGCGCTAACCGACGAACACGGCGAGCGGCCGCGCCGTCCTGCCCTGCTCCTCCACCAGCGCCAGCAGCTCCCCCTCCGGCCCGAACACCCCGATCGGCCCCGGACCCAGCCCGGCCGCGGGCAGCCGCCCGCCGTGCCCGATGACACGCGCCTCCTCGGCGGTGACGTCCCTGCGCGGGAACGCCGCCGCCACCGCCTCGCCGATCGGCAGGATCACGCACTCCTCGGTCAGCTGCTCGATGCTCCTGGCCAGGGACAGGTCGTACGGCCCGACGCGGGTGCGCCGCAGCCGCGTCAGGTGACCGCCGACCCCGAGCCCGGCGCCCAGGTCGCGGGCCAGGGCGCGGATGTAGGTGCCGCTGGAGCAGGTCACGACGGCGTCCACGTCCACCACGTCGCCTTCGGCCCTGATGTCGAGCACGGCGAACTCCCGTACGGTGACGGGCCTGGCGGCCAGCTCGACCTCCTCGCCCGCCCGCGCCTTCTTGTAGGCCCGCTGACCGTTCACCTTGATCGCGCTGACCTGCGGCGGGATCTGCATGATCTCCCCGGTCAGCGCGGCGACGCCCTTGTGGATCTCGCCGGGCGTGACCGCGGACGCCGAGGCCGTGGCGGTGACCTCGCCCTCGGCGTCGTCGGTGTTGGTGGTGACGCCGAGCCTGATCGTGGCCTCGTAGACCTTCTCGGTCAGCGTCAGGTGCCCGAGCAGCCTGGTCGCCTTCTCCACGCCGATGACGAGCACGCCCGTCGCCATGGGGTCGAGCGTGCCGGCGTGGCCCACCCTGCGGGTGCCCGCGAGGCGCCGCATCTTGGCCACCACGTCGTGGGAGGTCCACTCGCCCGGCTTGTCGACGATGATCAGACCGCTCTCGGCCATCAGGAGACCTTCCTCAGCTCGTGCCGGAACTTCGCCATGGTCTCCTCCGCGGTGTCGTGGGAGGTGTAGCCGGCGGCATTGTGGTGGCCGCCGCCGCCGAGCGCCGTGCACACGGCCGCCACGTCGACGCTGCCCTTGGACCTGGTGGACACCTGCCAGTCGCCCTGGTCGTCCTCCTTGAGGACGACCGCGACCTCGGCCTCGTCGGTGCGGCGCACGATGTCGATGAGCCCTTCCAGCTCGGAGTACGGCAGCCCGTGCTCCGCCCGGTCGACCCGGGTCACGTACGTCCACACCAGGCCGCCCGCGGGCCCGTTCTCCAGCGTCACCCGATCGAGGGCCCCGGCCAGCACCTTGAGATAACCGAACGGCGAGCGGTCCCACAGCTCGCGGGCGATCTCGTCGGTACGCAGCCCGGTCGCGACGAGCCTGGCCGCCATCTGGTGCACGGCGGGCGTGGTCGAGGAGTAGCGGAAAGACCCGGTGTCGGTCACCAGGCCCGCGTACAGGCAGGTGGCGATGTCGCGGTCGAGGCGTCCGCCGAGCCGGTAGACGAGCTGCTCGGCCAGCATGGCCGTGGCCGCGGCCTGGGCGTCGATGAGGCTGAGCGTGCCGAAGCCGGCGTTGGACGGATGGTGGTCCACCACGACGAGCTCGCGCGCCATGGCGGCGTTGGTGCCGAGCACCCCGAGCCGCTCGAACGTCGAGGAGTCGAAGACGATCATCAACTCGGGCGCGGCGGGATAGGCATCCGGCGGCACGAGCATGTCCTGGCCGGGCAGGAAGCGCAGCAGCCGCGGCACCGCGAACTGGCGGTCGCCGAAGGAGGCCACCACGCGCTTGCCCATCGAGCGCAGCACGAACGCGACGGCCAGCATCGAGCCGAGCGCGTCGCCGTCGGGGGTGACGTGGCAGGCCAGCGCGACCTCGTCGGCCTGCCCGATCAGGTGCAGCGCCCGGTCCCACGACGTGGCGGGGATCGGGCAGTCGTCCGTCTGCCCCGCCTCGACCCGGGCCGGGCGGCCGGCCCGGTCCCGAACGTCGGGCGTCACGCCCGCTCTTCCCTGGCGACGTCGGCGCGCTCCTCCGCTTCCTCTTCCTCGTCCGGCTTCCTGTAGGGGTCTGCCTCGCCGGCGTAGGAAGCGGTCTCGGCCTGCCGCGCCACCTCGGCGTCACGCGCCCTGGCGGCGTTGATCAGGTCGTCCAGGTGACGCGCGCTGTCGGGCAGCGGGTCGTGCTTGAACGTCAGCGTCGGGGCGAAGCGCACCCCGGTCTGGCGGCCCACCTCGGAACGGAGGATCCCCTTGGCGCTTTCGAGGGCGGCGGCGCTGTCGGCCCGCTCGGCGTCGGAGCCGAACACTGTGTAGAACACCGTCGCGTCGCGCAGGTCAGCGGTGACACGCGTGTCGGTCACGGTCACGAAACCCAGACGCGGATCCTTGATCCGGCGCTCCAGCATCTCGGCGACGATCTGCTGGATGCGGTCCGCGAGCTTGCGCGCTCGTGCGGCATCCACCATGTTCGCTCCCCCTCACGCACGACCTGGCCGTGCAGTCGTTCAATCTTCGTCGTTGTAGAGCCGGTGCCGGGCCGACAGCAGCTCGATCTCGGGGCGGAAAGCCACCATCCGCTCGCAGGCGTCCAGCACCTCTCTGCAGTTACCCGCGGACGCGGAGACCACCGCGACGCCGACCTCCGCTCTGCGGTGGAGGTCGAGATGGCCGGTTTCAGCCACCGCGATGCTGGGATAACGGCGCTGCAGCTCGGCGATCAGAGGCCGGATGGCAGAGCGCTTCTGCTTCAGCGATCTGACGTCGCCGAGCAGGATGTCCAGGGTGAGAGAACCCACATACATCGTTGGCAACCACCGCTTGACCTGGTGAGGTGGACGCACGCCCGGCCTGCTGCGGTGGGGACCAGGCCAGGGCGTGCGAGAGGCGCCCGGCGGGACATCCGCCGGGCGCCCGGCCGCGTGTCACACGCGCGGCTTCTCCCGCATTTCGAACGTCTCGATCACGTCGTCGAGCCTGATGTCGTTGTAGCCGACACCGATACCGCACTCGAAGCCCTCGCGGACCTCGGTCGCGTCATCCTTGAAGCGACGCAGGGACGAGACGGTCAGGTTGTCCGCGATGACGACGCCGTCGCGGATGACCCTGGCCTTGCTGTTGCGGACGATCACGCCGGAGCGGACCAGCGAACCGGCGACGTTGCCGATCTTCGGCACCTTGAAGACCTCGCGGACTTCGGCGGTGCCCATCTGGACCTCTTCGAACTCGGGCTTGAGCATGCCCTTGAGCGCCGCTTCGATCTCCTCGATCGCCTGGTAGATGACCGAGTAGTAGCGGATGTCGACGCCCTCGCGCTCGGCCAGGTCGCGCGCCCGAGGCTCGGGGCGGACGTTGAAGCCGATGATGACCGCGTTGTCGTCGGCGACGGCCAGGTTGACGTCGTACTCGGTGATCGCGCCGACCGCGCGGTGCAGGACTCGGAGCCTGACCTCGTCGCCGACGTCGATCTTGAGCAGGGCGTCTTCCAGGGCCTCCACCGAACCGGACACGTCACCCTTGATGATGAGCTTGAGCTCGTCGACGCGGCCCTTCTCAAGGTCGCTGAACAGCTCTTCGAGGGTGCGGCGACGGCTCGACTTCGCCATGTCGGCGCTGCGCTTGCGCGCCGCGCGCTGCTGGGCGATCTGCCGGGCCATCCGGTCGTCGGTGACCACGATGAAGTTGTCACCGGCGCTCGGCACGGCCGTCAGACCCATCACCAGGACCGGACGCGACGGCGTGGCCTCCTCGACCGCGTCGCCGTTGTCGTCGAGCATCGCCCGGACGCGGCCGAAGGCCTCGCCACAGACGATGGAGTCGCCGACGCGCAGCGTGCCGCGCTGGACCAGGACGGTCGCGACGGGGCCGCGGCCCTTGTCGAGGTGTGCCTCGATCGCGATGCCCTGAGCGTCCATCGTCGGGTTGGCGCGCAGGTCGAGCTCGGCGTCCGCGGTCAGCAGGATGGCCTCGAGGAGCTGGTCGATGCCCGTGCCGTTCTTCGCCGAGATGTCGACGAACAGCGTCGAGCCGCCGTATTCCTCCGCCACCAGGCCGTATTCGGTGAGCTGGGCCCTGACCTTGTTGGGGTCGGCGCCCTCCTTGTCGACCTTGTTGACCGCGACCACGACCGGCACCTCCGCCGCCTGGGCGTGGTTGAGTGCCTCGATCGTCTGCGGCTTCACACCGTCGTCGGCCGCGACCACCAGCACCGCGATGTCGGTGGACTTGGCGCCTCGGGCACGCATGGCGGTGAACGCCTCGTGACCCGGGGTGTCGATGAAGGTGATCCGGCGCTCTTCGCCCTCGTGCTCGGCCGAGACCTGGTAAGCGCCGATGTGCTGGGTGATGCCACCCGCCTCGCGCGCCACCACGTTGGTCTTGCGGATGGCGTCGAGCAGCTTGGTCTTACCGTGGTCGACGTGACCCATGACGGTCACGACCGGCGGACGCGCGGCCAGGTCGGCCTCGTCGCCCTCGTCCTCGCCGAACTCGATGTCGAAGGCCTCGAGAAGCTCGCGGTCCTCCTCCTCCGGGCTGACGACCTGGATGTTGTAGTCGAGCTCGGCGCCGAGCAGCTGCAGCGTCTCCTCGTTGACCGACTGCGTCGCGGTCACCATCTCGCCCAGGTGCAGCATGATCTGCACCAGAGAGGCGGGGTTGGCGCCGATGCGGTCGGCGAAGTCGGAGAGCGAGGCGCCGCGGGGCAGCCGGATCGTCGCGCCGTTGCCGCGAGCGACCTGCACGCCGCCGATCGCCGGCGCCGACATGTTGTCGAACTCCTGGCGCCGCTGACGCTTCGACTTACGGCCACGCGCGGGACGGCCGCCGGGACGCCCGAAGGCTCCCGCGGTGCCGCCGCCACGACCGCGCCCACCCCCGCCGGGACGACCGCCGAAGCCGCCGCCACCACCGGGACCACCGGTGCCGGTGCGCTGGCCGGTGCCGCCGCCACCCGGGCGACCGGCGAAACCGCC
>NZ_BAAAMU010000054.1:0-71076 GCF_039529435.1 Nonomuraea maheshkhaliensis | reverse complement strand
CTCGACACCCTCGTGGTCAACGCCGGCGTGCACGCCGGCGGCCTGCTCGGCCTCACGAGCCGCGACACGATCAGCCACCTGTTCGAGGTCAACGCCGTCGGCGCCGTCCACACGTTGCAGGCCGCGCTGAAGCTGCTGCGCCGGGGTGAGGCTCCCGCCGTGGTGCTGGTCTCCTCGGTGATGGGCCGCGCGGGCGGCCCCGGCCAGGCGGTCTACTCGGCGAGCAAGGCCGCGCTGCTCGGCCTCACCCTGGCCGCCGCCAAGGAGCTCGGCCCCAGCGGGGTCAGGGTCAACGCCGTCGCCCCCGGCTACATCGAGACCGGCCTGCTCGCCACGCTCGACGACGAAGGCCGGGCCGGGGTCGTCGCGGCCACGCCGCTCGGCCGACTCGGCAGCCCGGGCGACGTCGCCGGCGCCGTGGCGTTCCTGGTCTCGCCGGCCGCCGCCTTCATCGCCGGCCAGGTGCTCGGCGTGGACGGCGGGCTGGTGCCATGATGTTCCCCCACCCGCGCGCCCGGCTCATCGCCGCGGGAGACGCGAAGGGCCTGGAGGGCGACGACCTGGCCCGCTACGTCAAGCGCTCGGCGGAAAACCTCGACGGGCTGCGGCCAGGGCCGCTGTTCTGCGCCATGCGCAACACCCTGGCCTCGGTCTTCTGCTATCTCGGCGCCTGGCACTCCGGCCGGCCGATCGCGCTGCTCGACCCCGACCTGCCCACCGCCACCCTGGCCGACCTGGCCGAGCGGTTCAGGCCGGCCGCGCTGCTCGGGTTCACCAACCCGCTCGACGGCCCGCCGCCGCCGCGCGGCGACCTGCCCGAGCCCCATCCCGACCTGGGCCTGCTCCTGGCCACCTCGGGCTCGACCGGCAACCCGAGGCTCGTCCGCCTGTCCCGCCAGGCGGTCCTGGCCAACGCCGCCGCCATCGCCTCGACGCTGTCCATCGGGCCCGACGTGATCTCGCCCACGAGCCTGCCGCTGCACTACAGCTACGGGCTGTCGGTGCTCAACAGCCACCTCATCTCCGGCGCGACCGTGGTGCTGACGGAGGCGGGGCTGCTGGAGCGCTCGTTCTGGGCCGACTTCTCCGCCCACGGCTGCACGTCGCTGGCCGCGGTCCCCTACCAGTACACGATGATGCGCCGGATGCGCTTCGACCGCGAGCGCTATCCCGCCCTCACCACGCTCACCCAGGCCGGCGGGCGGCTCGCCCCCGAGCTGATCAGGGAGTTCGCCGGCCAGGTCGACCGCTTCTACGTGATGTACGGCCAGACCGAGGCCACCGCCCGCATGGCCGTCCTGCCGCCCGAGCGGCTGGCCGACAAGCTCGGCTCGGCCGGGCTCGCGCTGCCCGGCGGGCGGCTGGAGGCCGACGACGACGGCGAGATCCTCTACCACGGGCCCAACGTCATGATGGGCTACGCCGACACCGCCGACGACCTGGCCAGGGGCGACGACCTGGGCGGGGTGCTGCGCACGGGCGACCTGGGGCGGGTCGACCCCGACGGGTTCCTGCACATCACCGGCCGGCTCAAGCGGATGGCCAAGATCTTCGGCATCCGGGTCAACCTCGACGACGTCGAGCGCATGCTGCGCGGCTCGGGCCCGGTGGCGGTCACCGCCGGCGACGACCGGGTGACCATCTGGACCGAGACGCTCGACCCGCCCGCGCGCGTGCTCATGGCCCGGCGGCTGGCCGCCGAGCTGCGGCTGCACTGGAGCGGGTTCGAGGTCAACCACATCGACCGGCTGCCGCTGCTGGCGTCCGGCAAGATCGACTACCGCACCCTGGAGTCACTCGCATGAGCGGGCGTCCCGCGCGATGAGCGTGTTCACCCTGGCCGGTCCCGAGCGGGACGCCGCGCTGCTGCCCCGGCTGGCGGAGCTGACCGAGCGGCACCGCGAGGCGTGCCCGCCCTACCGCCGCATCCTCGACGCGATCGGCTCGGCACCCCCCTACGAGCGGGTGGCCGACCTGCCGTGGCTGCCGGTGCGGCTGTTCAAGACCCACGAGCTGCGCAGCGTGCCCGAGGACCAGGTGTTCCGGGTGCTGACCTCCAGCGGCACCACCGGCCAGCGGCCCAGCCGCATCTACCTCGACAAGGAGGCCGCCGCCGCGCAGACCCGCATGCTGGCCGCGACCGTGCGGGCCGTGCTGGGTGAGCGGCGGCTGCCGATGCTGATCGTCGACACCCGTTCCGTGGTGCGCGACCCCACGTTGAGCGCCAGGGGCGCGGGCGTGCTCGGCATGATGAACTTCGGCCGCGACCACACGTTCGTGCTCGACGAGCAGGGCCGGGTGGACGCCGAGGCGGTCACGTCCTTCATGCGGCGTCACGGCGGCGAGCCGTTCCTGATCTTCGGCTTCACCTACATGGTCTGGCTCCACCTGCTCGGCCTGGGGTGCGACCTGTCACAGGGGGTGCTCATCCACTCGGGCGGCTGGAAGCGGCTGGCCGAGCAGGCGGTCGGCAACGCCGAGTTCCGGCGGCGGCTGGCGGCCGAGTGCGGGCTGAGCAGGGTGCACAACTTCTACGGCATGGTCGAGCAGATCGGCACCGTCTTCCTCGAAGGCCCCGACGGCGACGGGCTCTACTGCCCCGACTTCGCCGACGTGGTCATCCGCGACCCCGAGACCTGGCAGGAGGCGGCCGACGGAGTGCCCGGACTGATCGAGGTGGTCAGCACGCTGCCCACGTCCTATCCGGGTCACGTGCTGCTGACCGAGGACATGGGCGTGGTGCGCGGGGTCGACGACGGGAGCTGGCCCGGCAAACGCTTCGAGGTGCTCGGCCGGCTGCCGCGGGCCGAGGCACGCGGCTGCAGCGACACCCTTGGGCAGGGCTGATGCCGGACAACAGCACCACACTCGACGTCCCCGTGGTGGACGTCAGGTTCCCCGCCGCCGGCACGGTGCCCGTCGCCGATCTGCTCGCCGGGCTCGACGGCAGCCTGCGGGTGGGTGACGAGCGGGTCAGGGGGTTCCTCGCGGCCTTCGGCCGGCGGCTGCTGCGGCCCGCGCTCGCGCGGCGCCATCCCGAGCTGGGCTCGCTGGGCTTCTTCCTGCGGCCGAGCGAGCTGGCCCGCACGGTCGAGGGCCTGGGCAGCCAGCACGTACGCGTACCGCGCGGCCTGATCTTCCACGTCCCGCCGGCCAACGTCGACACGGTCTTCGTCTACTCGTGGGCCCTGTCGGCGCTGATGGGCAACCGCAACGTCGTGCGGCTGTCACCCCGTTCCGGCGTGGTCGCCGAGACGATCCTGGAGACGCTGCACGAGTCGCTGGCCGACGCCGACCCCGCCGTCGCGGCCACGCAGCGCGTCATCTCCTACGGCCGCTCCGACGCCGTCACGGCCGCGCTGTCGGCCGCCTGCGACCTGCGGGTGGTGTGGGGCGGCGACCACAGCGTGAGCGAGCTCCGCCGCCACGCCCTGGCCCCCCACGCCCGCGACCTCACCTTCCCCGACCGCTCCTCCTTCGCCGTGATCCGGGCGGCGGCGTGGCTGTGCGCCCCGAGGGCGGCGCGGGTGACGGTCGCCGAGGGATTCGTCAACGACACCTACTGGTTCGACCAGGCCGCCTGCTCGTCACCTAGGACCGTGTTCTGGGTGGGGGCGCAGGGCGACTGCGACACGGCGCGGGCCGACTTCACCGACCACGTCTCGCGGGTGGTGACCGTACGCGGGTGGGGCGTCGACGCGGCCATGGCCGTGGAGAAGCGGGTCTCCACCTACGGGCTGGCCGCCGACGGGCTGGCCGAGGGGGTGGAGTTCCGGGGCAACGCGCTGGCGTGCGTCTGCCTGTCGGCCGCCGCCGCGGCGCCGCGCCGGTGGCTGGGCGCGGGCACGTTCGCGTACGCCAGGCTGGAGAGCCTGGGCGAGCTGGCGGAGCTGGTCGAACGGCGTGACCAGACGATGACCCACTTCGGGTTCGGCCAGGCCGAGCTGGAGGAGCTGGCCATGGGGCTGGCCGGGCGCGGGGTCGACCGCATGGTGCCGGTGGGCAGCGCGCTGAGCTTCCACCGGGTGTGGGACGGTGTCGACCTGCCGGCCGAGTTCACGCGTCTGGTGACCGTGATCAGATGACACCGGCTCCACCCCGGCGCCGGCTCGTCCACCTGGCCCGCGGGCGCGCCCCCCGCCGGGGGTGGCCGTCGGCCGCGCTGCTGCGCTTGCGGGGGCGCGGTCTCTTGCGTTCTCTGGGCCTGGTCCGGGCGCCGGGCGCTCTCCTGAGCTTCCGACGGGGTGCTCCCCCGCGTCCCGAGGACCCGGGGACGGTGCCGGGCTCTCTCGTGCGCTCCCGGGATCGGGCGCCGGCGGCTTTCGCGCGCTTTCGCGGGTTCCGTTCGGGATGGACGCCGGCCCTCCTCGCGTGCTTTGGGGCGCTGGCCGTGTTCCTGTGGTGCGGGGTCTCCGCGCGCGACCTGGCGTTCTTCGCCGCCTATCTGGGGGCGGGGGTGCTGCTTCCCGGCACGTTGCTGTGGCGGGCGCTGACCGGGGGCGGCCGGTCCCTGGCCGAGGAGCCGGCGGCGGGGCTGGCATTGGGGTACGCGGTCGAGGTGCTGGCCTACATCCCGGCCAGGGCGGTGGGGATGCCGCTGCTCGTGCTGGGCGCGCCGGTCGCCGTCCTGTGCGCGTTCACCTGCGTGCCCCGGCTGCGGCGGCACTGGTGGGCCCGCCACTCGACTGGACGGCACTCGACCGGAGCCTTCCCACCCGCACGGCCCCCGTCGGAGCCGCCTTCGTCCGGACGGCACACGTCCGAGCCGTCCACGTCCAGGCGGCACTCGTCTCGGCCGTTCCCCGGGAGGCGGCGTGGTCCGGGGGGCGGGCGCGGGGCGCGGGAGCGGGTGCCGGGGTGGTGTGCGTGGGCGCTGGCGGGGATCGTGGCCTACCTGGTCGGGTGGAGCGCGTTGTTCCTGTACCGGGTCCCGGTGACGGCCGCGTATGTGGACATGCCGTATCACCTGGCCCTGGTCGGCGAGGCCAAGCATCACCTCCCGCTCACCATGCCGTCCGTGCTGGGCGAAGGGCTGTCCTATCACTGGTTCGTCCACGCCGAGATGGCCGCCACCAGCTGGGTGACCGGGATCGAGCCGGTGACGCTGGTCTACCGGCTGTCCACGCTGCCGATGGCGGCGGCGACGGTCGTGCTGGTGGCGGCGATCGGGCGGCGGCTGGGCGGGCGGTGGGGCGCCGGGGCCGCGGCGGCCGGGGTGGCCTACTTCCTGTTCGGGCCCGAGCTGGTGGAGGACGTGAGCTTCCCCACGCGCTCGATGTTCACCGTCTGGGCCAGCCCGACGCAGACGTTCGGCGCGCTGCTGTTCGCGGCCGTGGTGCTGCTGCTGGTCGGCGAGTTCGGCCGGCGGTGGGCGGCGCTGGCGGTGCTGCTCCCCGTCCTGGCCGGCGCCAAGGCCACCTACCTGCCGATGCTGCTGGCGGCCCTGCTGCTCGTCCTGGCGGTGCGGGCGGTGCCTGTACGTGCGCGAGACGGCAGGGGCGCCGGGCGGGCCGGAGGCGGTAGGGGTGCGGGGCGTTCGGGCGGAGGTCGGTGGGCGGCCAGGCGTGCGGGTGGCGGACTGGGCCGGGTCGTGCGGGGGTTGGCGGGGCGGTGGCGGCGGGGGCCGTGGGCGGGGGCGGCGGTGTGGACGCTCCTCTGCCTGCTGTTCGCCCAGTTCGTGCTGTTCAGGCAGGGGGCGCAGGGCACGGTGGTGTCGCCGTTCGCGACGATGCGGGGGCTGTGGGCGCGGCTTGTGGCGCTGGCCGAGCCCCCGACGGAGCCGGCCGCGTCTGCGGCGGCGCCGGTTCTGTGGCTTGCTGTGCTGACCGGGGTGCATCTGTTCTGTCTGGCCTGTGTGTGGGCTGGGGTGGCGGGGCTGGGGCGGCGGGTGCTGGAGCCGGGCCTGCTGCTGGTGCTCGGTGTCGGTGCGGCCGGGATCGGCGCGGCCGTGCTGCTCGGTCACCCGGCCGAGTCACAGCTGTACTTCCTGGAGGCGGCCCGTCCCTACCTGTCGATCGCCGCCGTGTGCGGGGTGCTGGCGGCGCCGCGCCTGCCGTGGATCCGGCTCGTCTGCCTGGCGGCGGCGGGAGCGGTCGTGGCGCTGGTGGCCGGTCTGCTGACAGCGCAGGCGCCGGACGGTTTTCCCGGTGGACGGCTGGGGCTGGTCGTGGTGCCGTACGCGGTGCTGGCGGTGGCGGCGCTGCTGGTGTGGCGGCGCGGGCACGTGCTGGCGGTGATCGCGGTGCTGGCGGGGTACGCCGTGCCGACCTCCCTACGGGAGGTGGCCGGGCACATCGTGCCGGACGGCGAGAAGCGGGAGCGGCTGATCCCGCCGGGTGCGCGGGCGGCGGGGCGGTGGCTGCGTGAGCACTCCGCGCCCGGCGACGTGGTGGCCACCGACCTGCACTGCCTCCACGACGGCTGGCGGGTGTGCGACAGCAGGCACTTCTGGGTGTCGGGGTTCAGCGAACGGCGGGTGCTGGTCGAGGGCTGGGCGTACGCGGAGAGCACGCTGTCACGGGCCGGGCTGTCCGCGGGCTCGTACCTCGCGGTGCCGTTCGCGGATCAGGCGCGGCTGGCGGCGAACGACGCGGTCTTCCGCGCGCCCACCGCGCAGAACGTGCGACAGCTCGCCGACCGATATGGCGTCACGTGGCTTTTCACCGGGATGAATCCGCGTCCGCAGGAATTCGCCCGATTGCGGTTTCGCAATGCGTGCTGCTCCATCTATCAAATCCCCTGAGAAAGTAAAAAGATCCTCCCGTTCGCGGAATGGGCCGGGGAAACCACCCGCGCCCCGCCGGACGCCCCAGCACCATACCCGTGGATCGAAGGGCCACGAGAGATCAGGGGAGTCCATGGACACGCGTGCCATCGTGGAGCCGAGTCCGGCGATTCTCGACCCGGCGGCCCGGGTGGCGAGCGTCGACATCGTCATCCCCGTGCTCAACGAGGAACGCGCCCTGCCCGGCTGCGTCCGTACGCTGACCCGCTATCTCGACGGCGGTTTCCCGCTGCCGTGGCGCGTCACGATCGTGGACAACGGCAGCACCGACGCCACCTGGCCGCTGGCCAGATCCCTGGCGGGTGAGCTGGAGAACGTGCACGCGCGCCGCCTGGACGTCAGGGGCCGGGGCGCCGCGCTGCGGGCGGCCTGGCAGGACAGCCCGGCCGACGTCGTGGCGTACATGGACGTGGATCTGTCCACCGGGCTCGACGCCCTGTTCCCGCTGGTCGCCTCGGTGGCCAGCGGGCACTCCGAGCTCGCCGTCGGCACCCGGCTGGCGCACGGCGCGCGCATCCGCCGCTCGCTGCGCCGCGAGGTGGTGTCGCGGGGCTACAACGCGCTGCTCAAGTACGGCTTCGGGGTGCGCTTCAGCGACGCCCAGTGCGGTTTCAAGGCGGTCAGGGCCGACGTGGCCAGGCCGCTGATGGGCAAGATCGAGGACGACTCCTGGTTCTTCGACACCGAGCTGCTCCTGCTGGCCGAGCACAACGGGCTACGCGTGCACGAGGTGCCGGTGGACTGGATCGAGGACGCCGACTCCCGCGTCCACGTGGTCAGGACGGCCGTGGACGATCTCAAGGGCCTGGCCAGGATGGCCTGGTCGATGGCGCTGGGGCGGGCGGAGGTCGAGGTGGCCAGGCCGGAGCCCGAGCCCGAGCATCCCGACGCGGTGCCGCCCGGGCCGCGGGCGGCGACGATGGCGGCGGTGGCGAAATTGACGTCGTTCGCCGCCATCGGCACTTTCTCCGTCATTCTCTATGCGCTGGCCTATCTGCTCCTGCGCGAATCCTGGTCGCCCGCGTCGGCGAATCTCTGCGCGCTCGTCCTGGCCGGAATCGTCAACGTCGAAGCCAATCGCCGGTGGACGTTCGGGCCGCGCGCCGCGCCCCGGTTCAGCGCGCTGGCGTTCTTCTCCACGGCCACATACGGCCTGTTCACGCTGCTCCGCCTCTCCCGTACAAGGAAATGACGCATGGAAACCTCTGAGATCCGCCGGCTGATCGCGCTGGAGGACGGCCACTGGTGGTATCGGGAGCGCCGGGCCGTGCTGCGCCGCGAACTGCGCAGAATGGCCAGGCTCGGCCGGCCAGGGCGGGCGCTGGACATCGGCGCCGCGGGCGGCGGGAACACCAGGGTGCTGGTGGAGGCGGGCTGGGACGCGACGGCGACGGACAGTTGCGAGGCGGCGGTGGAGACGGCCAGGCGGCGCGGGCTCAAGGCGGTCCTGGCGGACGCGCGGGCGCTGCCGTTCGAGTCCAGGAGCGTGGACCTGGTGACGGCGTTCGACGTGCTGGAGCACATCCACGAGGACGACCTGGCCGCCGCCGAGATCGCCCGGGTGCTGGCGCCGGGCGGGCACGCGCTGATCGCGGTGCCGTGCGACATGGCGCTGTGGTCGGCCCATGACGACGCGGTCGGCCACGTGCGCCGCTACGGCCGCGACTCGCTCACGGTCGTCGTCGAGGGGGCGGGGCTGACCGTCGATCGCGTCTGGAGCTGGAACGTGCTCCTGCGCCCGCTCGTGGCCCGGCACCGCCGCCGCTCGACCGGCAGCGACCTGGGCCGGATGCCGCTGATCGTCAACGCCGGCCTGTCGGTGATCATCCGCGCCGAGCGCTATCTGCCGGTCAAGTCGCTCAAGGGAGTCTCGCTCTTCCTGCGGGCGCGGCGGGGCCGCTGAACATCGCGTCGGCGATGGGGCCAGAACGAGACATCCGGCGTAACTCCGGCGGGTTCCGTTGGCTTTAGGCTGTCTGCTGTGGTGATTCATGCCCTCCTCGCGGCTTCCTTAGCCCTGACCTCCGTGCCCGCTCAGGCCCCCGTCGACTGCGGCCGGGTCAAGTGCCTGGCCCTGACCTTCGACGACGGGCCGGGGGCCCACACCCCCGCCCTGCTCAACACGTTGTCGGCGGCGGGCGCCAAGGCCACGTTCTTCCTGGTCGGCAAGCGGGTGGAGGAGCGGCCGAAGGTCGCGCGGCAGATCGTCGCGCGCGGGCACGCGATCGGCAACCACACCTACGCCCACTTCTCGCTGCCGGCCCACTCCGACAACGAGATCCTGGAAGCGATCAAGGTCAACCAGGAAGTGATCCAGAAGGCCACGGGCGTGCGGCCGAAGATGTTCCGGCCGCCGTTCGGTCACACCGACGAGCGCGTGCTCTGGGCGGCGTCACAGACCGAGCTGGCGGAGATCCTCTGGACGGGAACCACGCTCGACTGGAGCCTGCGTGACGCCAAGAAGATCAAGGCGGCAGTGCTCAGGCTGGCCAAGCGCGACGGCGTGATCCTCATGCACGACACCGTCCCGCAGACGGTGAAGGCCATGCCGCAGATCCTCAAGGAGCTGAAGAAGCGCGGCTACCACCTCGTCACGGTGCCCACGCTGCTGCGCGGCAAGGGCCCGACGCCAGGAGAGACCTACTTCTAACACCTCTCCCCCAGCTCAGGATGGGAACCATGGGGAGTGACACCCGGCGCCGGCCGTGGACCGCGATGGCGACCTTCCTGGTCGTCCAGGCGGTGCTCGGATGCTGGTGGGCGGCGCTCTACCCCGGCCTGTTCAGCCGCGACTCGGTCCTCTATCTCAGCCACACCCTGGTCGGGCCATGGGTGAGCGATCACTCGGTGCTCTATGACGGGCTGGTGTGGCTGAGCTTCACCGGCACCGGTGACCTCGGGGCCGTGACGTTCGCGCAGACGACGGCCATGGCGGGGGCGCTGACGTACCTGGCCAGGTCACTCGTGCGCTTGGGCGCGCCGCGCGTGGCGACGACCGTCGTCGCCATGCTCATGCCGCTGGCGCCGCCGGTGGGCGCGTTCACGGTGACGCTGTGGAAGGACGTGCCGTTCACGATCTGCGCCGTGCTGATCGCGGGCGCGTGCGCGCGCGTCGCCGCCAGGCGGGCCGTCACCGTGCCCGCGCTCATCTGGCTGTTGGTGCTGTTCGTGCTGCTCGGGCTCTTCCGCGCGAACGGCTTCCTCGTCGTGGCGGTGGCCGTGCCGGTGATGGTGCTGATCGTGCGCACCATGCGGGTGCGGCTGCTGCTGGCCGGCGCCTTCGCCGCCGCGATCCCGCTGCTGCTCAACAACCTCGTCTTTCCGCAGTACGGGATCGTGCCGCCGTCGCGGACGTACGTGTACCACACCGCCTTCGGTGACATCGCGGTCGCGTACCGGGAGAATCCGAAATGGTTCACCCCCGCCGACATCTCCCTGCTCACCTCCGTGGCGCCGCTGGAACGCTGGTGGGAGGGCGGCGCCTGCGCCACCATCAACCCGCTCATCTGGCGCAAGGACTTCAGCTGGTGGCAGGCCGACATGCACGCCACCGAGCTGCTGGAGCTGTGGCGGCGGCTGCTGGTCACCGAGCCCGCCACAGTGGTGCGGACCCGGCTGTGCCGCGGCGCGATCGCCTGGCGGCCGGTGCAGGACGAGCTGACGACCGGCGGGATGACGTACCGGCTGTCGCGGCGGCCGAACGCCGACACCTACGTCGGGCCGCACGAGGTGAGCGATTTCCCCGAGCGGTGGGTGTTCTCGCTGCGGCCGCTGTCGATGGAGCTGAACCGGGTGGCCGAGCCCTGGCTGGACCGTGCGCTGGCCCCCGAATGGGACTGGGTGCTGTGGCGGGGGGCGTCGTGGGCGTACCTGTCGTACCTGGCGGCGGGGCTGGCGGCGTGGGCACTGCGCGGCCGGTACGTCCTCATGGTGGTGGCGGGCGTGGCCGCGCAGCAGGTCGTGGTGCTGGCCAACATCTCGGCGCAGGACTTCAGGTACATGGCCGCGCCCATCCTGGTCGGGGTGCTGCTCGTGCCGCTGCTGGTGGGAAGCGTGGTGCGGCTGCTGGTCCGGCTGGTGACCTGGCCGTTCAGGCGCCGCCGGCTGAGACGGTCTATGACGCGGCCGCACATCGCCCCTCCGCCGGACGCGGAGCGGGCGGGGTCGGTGCCGGTGTCCGGGCCCGAGGCGGAGCGGGTCCAGGCGGCGCCGCAGCCGGGCGCGGAGGTCTAGCGGCGGCCGTCGTCGCCCAGGGAGGGGGCGCGGCCGGGGAGGCGGACGACCGTGACGAAGAAGTCGTCGATCTGGCGGATCACGGCCATGAAGCGGTCGAGGTCGACGGGCTTGCTCACATACGCGTTCGCGAACAGCTCGTAGCTGCGCAGGATGTCCTCCTCGGCCGAGGAGGTCGTCAGGACGACGACGGGGATCGAGCGCAGCGCGGGGTCGCCCTTGATCTGCTCCAGCACCTGGCGGCCGTCGTACTTCGGCAGGTTCAGGTCGAGCAGGATGAGGTCGGGGCGGGGTGCGCCCTCGTGCGCGCCTCGCCGGTAGACGAAGTCGAGCGCCTCCAGGCCGTCCCTGACGACGTGCAGATTGTTGCGGATCTTGTTGTCCTCGAACGCCTCGCGGGTGATGAGCTCGTCGCCCGGATCGTCCTCGACGAGCAGCACTTCGATGGGTTTCCCGTTCGTCATCAGCCGGCTCCCTCACGCTCGGCGGGCACTTCGGCGGGGGCTTCGGCCGGCGTCTCGGCAGAAACTTCGGCAGGGACTTCGGCAGGGACTTCGGCGGGGACTTCGGCGGGCAGGGTGAAGCGCAGGCAGGCGCCGCCCTTGTAGCCGGTGTCCAGCCAGATCCGGCCCCCGTGGTTCTCCACGATCTTCTTGCACATCGCCAGGCCGATGCCGGTGCCGGTGTAGGTGTCGCGGCTGTGCAGGCGCTGGAAGATGATGAAGATCTTGTCGGCGAACTCCGGCTCGACGCCGATGCCGTTGTCGGCCACCGAGAACTCCCAGCCCTCCTCGCCCGCCGGCGCGCAGCCGATCCTGATCACGGGCGCGCGGCCGGGGTCGCGGAACTTGATGGCGTTGCTGATCAGGTTCTGCCAGAGCAGACGCAGCATCGTGGGGTCGCCGACGACGCTGGGCAGCTTTTCCGGGCGTTCGAAGCGGGCGCCCGACTCCTCGATGGGCGCCGACAGGTCGTCGATGACCTTGTCCAGGGCCTCCTCCAGCTCCACCGGCTCGCGGTCGTCGTACATCCTGCCCACGCGCGAGAAGCTCAGCAGGTCGTTGATGAGCACCTGCATCCGGGTGGCCCCGTCGACCGCGAAGCGGATGTACTGGGTGCCGCGCTCGTCCAGCACCGAGCCGTAGCGCTTCTCCAGCAGCTGGCAGAAGGTGGCGACCTTGCGCAGCGGCTCCTGGAGGTCGTGCGAGGCCACGTACGCGAACTGCTCCAGCTCGGCGTTCGAGCGGCGCAGCTCGTCCGCCTGCACGTCGAGGTCGGCGGCCTGCTCGCGCAACTGCACCTGCTGCCGGTGTGATTCCGCCAGCGCGCGGACGATCCGCTCGCGCATCAGGTCCACGTCCTCGGCGACCTCGCGGATGTCGGCGGCGCCCCGTGCGGGGATCGCGTGCTCGAAGTCGCCGGCCGCGATCTGGCGGCTGGCCTGGCGCAGGTCGGTGAGCGGGTTGCCGACCGCCCGGCGCAGCAGGACTCCCATGGCGATGGCCGCCAGCGGGAAGACCACGAGGATGGCCATGAAGGCCCAGTTGCGGATCTGCTCGGCCCTGACCAGATCGGCCTGGGACTGCGCGCGGGCGGACGCAAGCCGGGCGTTCTGCCGTTCGAGCAGCACCCTGATCTCGTCGAAGACCCGCTTGCTCTCCTCCACCCTGGCGGCGGCGACCGCGCCGTCGGCGCGTCGGCCCTCCGTCATGGGCTCGGCGTACTCGCTGCGCCAGACGGCGGCGCGGTCGCGGACGGCGTTGAGCTGGGCGAGCAGGTCCAGCCGGTCGGCGAGGAGCGTGGCGACCTGCTCGTAGCTGAGCCGCTCGGCGGCCACCCCTTCGCCGTACGGCTCCAGGAACTCCTGGCGGCCGGTCAGCAGGAAGCCCCTGACGCCGGTCTCCTGGTCGATGAGGGCCTTCTGCATCTTGGCCGCCTCGATGGCGGCCGGGGAGATCTTGCCGGTGAGCTGGTCGGAGAGGCGGCTGGTGCGCTCGAGCATCAGGCCGCCGATCACCGCGCAGACCACGATGAGGAAGGTGATGATCGAGATCACCAGCACGAACCAGCCGTGCACGGTGAGCCGCCGCCAGACGGAGTCCGGCGCCACGCCCGCGCCGCCCGTGCCACCGCCCCCTGCGCTCGTACCCGCGGTCGGGGTCGGGGTCGGGGTCGGGGGCGTTGTCACGTCGCTCATGGCGTGTCTTTCCAGCGCAGGTGCACCACCGCCAGGTCGTCGGCGGACGCCTCGGGGGCGGTGACGGACTCGACGTCGGCCAGCAGCGCGTCGAGGAAGCCTTCGCCGTCGAGGTGCGCGTGGCGGGCGGCGAGGTCGAGCAGGCCCTCCTCGCCCAGCCACGTGGGCGGCTCGCCGGGCAGGCGGCGCTCGAAGAGCCCGTCGGTGTAGAGGGTGAGCCCGCCGCCCTTGGGCAGCTCAAGGATGTCCTGGTGCCAGTCGACCTCGACCGGCAGGCCCAGCGCCGGGCTTTGCCCCGGGTCGGCCAGGGAGACGGTGTCGTCCTGGTGCAGCAGCATGCCGGGGTGGCCGGCCCGCCAGATCCGGACCGTACGCTGGTCGGGGTCGAGCACGAGCGTGGTCATCGTGACGAAGATCTCCGACCCCGGCCGCTCGGCCTCCAGGATGCGTTCGAGCCTGCGCAGCAGGGCCGCGCCCGTCACGCCGCTGAGCACGAGCGCCCGCCAGGCGATGCGCAGGCAGACGCCCACCGCCGCCTCGTCGGGGCCGTGGCCGCACACGTCGCCGATCACCGCGTGCACGGACTTGTCGTCGGACTCGACGACGTCGAAGAAGTCGCCGCCGAGCGTGGCCGCGCCCCTGCTGGGACGGTAACGGGAGGCCACCTCGATCGGCATGCTCTGCAGCAGTGGCCTCGGCAGCAGGCCGCGTTCGAGGCGTTCGTTCTCCTTGGCGCGCATGCGCTCGGCGTGCAGGGCCACCGCGGCCTGCTCGGCCTGCTTGCGCTGCATCGCGTAGCGCAAGGTCCGGCCCAGCCACTCGGCCTCGACCCGACCCTTGACCAGGTAGTCCTGGGCGCCGGCGGTCACCGCCGCGAGCCCCGCCTGCTCCTCGGCCATGCCGGTGAGCACCACCACGGCCGCGTCGCCGGCCTTCTCCATGACGGCCGACAGCGCGGAGAACTCGTGGGAGTCGGGTAGCCCGAGGTCGAGCAGCACGCACTGGGGGCGCAGCCGGACCAGCGCCCTGCGGGCCTCGTCCACCGAACGGGCCCACTCCAGGCGCACCTTCAGGCCGCTGTCCTCAAGCAGCTCCTCGACGATGAACGCATCCTGCGGATCGTCCTCGACGAGCAGCACCAGCGGCTGCCTGCCGTCTTCGCTCGCATGAGCCATGCGGGCCTGTCACCCCCCTCCGGACCGCGCGCTCAAGCACCCCGATCCGTCACGATCCGTCGAGACCTCGGGCGTCCCGGTCGCCAATCACGGTCCGCATTGGCCCAGGGGTAGCCCCACTTCCCAGTGATCTCCCTTGTATTCATGCCGTACCCGAAGCGGGGATCCGCCCCCGGCCCCCGTCTCACTCCAGGAACGCGGTCACTCCCACTCGATGGTGCCCGGCGGCTTGCTGGTCACGTCGAGCACCACCCGATTGACCTCGCGCACCTCGTTGGTGATCCGGGTGGAGATCCGCGACAGCACGTCGTAGGGAACCCGTGCCCAGTCGGCGGTCATGGCGTCCTCGGACGTGACCGGCCGCAGCACCACCGGATGCCCGTACGTACGGCCGTCGCCCTGAACCCCCACGGACCGGACGTCGGCCAGCAGCACCACCGGGCACTGCCAGATCGACCGGTCGAGGCCGGCCCTGGACAGCTCTTCGCGGGCGATGGCGTCGGCCTCGCGCAGCAGGGCCAGCCGGTCGCGGGTGACCTCGCCGACGATGCGGATGCCGAGGCCGGGACCGGGGAACGGCTGGCGCCAGACCATGGCGGACGGCAGGCCGAGCTCTTCGCCGGCCCGCCTGACCTCGTCCTTGAACAGCGCCCGCAGCGGCTCGACCAGGGTGAACTGGAGGTCCTCAGGCAGGCCGCCGACGTTGTGGTGTGACTTGATGTTGGCGGTGCCGGTGCCGCCGCCCGACTCGACCACGTCGGGGTAGAGGGTGCCCTGGACCAGGAAGTCGACCGGGCCGTCGGCCATGATGGCGCGCTGCTCGTCCTCGAAGACGCGGATGAACTCGCGGCCGATGATCTTGCGCTTCTCCTCCGGGTCGGAGACGCCCTCCAGGGCCTTCAGGAAGCGCTCCGAGGCGTCGACGACGCGCAGCTTGACGCCCGTGGCGGCGACGAAGTCGCGCTCGACCTGCTCGGCCTCGCCCTTGCGCAGCAGGCCGTGGTCGACGAAGACGCAGGTCAGCCGGTCGCCGATGGCGCGCTGAACGATCGCGGCGGCCACCGCGGAGTCGACCCCGCCGGACAGCGCGCAGATCGCGCGGCCGTCGCCGACCTGGCGGCGCACGGCCTCGACGGAGTCTTCGACGATGTTGAGCATCGTCCACGAGGGACGGCAGCCGGCCGCCTCCAGGAAGTGTTTGAGCACCGCCTGCCCGTGCTCGGTGTGCAGCACCTCCGGATGGAACTGCACGCCGTAGAGGCCGCGCTCGACGCTCTCGAAGGCGGCGACCGGGGTCTGCCCGGTCGAGGCGGTCACCGCGAAGCCCTCGGGGGCCGCGGCCACGCTGTCGCCGTGGGACATCCAGACCGTCTGGCTCGTGGGCAGGCCGGCGAAGATGACGCCCTCGTCGAGCACCTGCAGCGGGGTGCCGCCGTATTCGGCCACGCCGGTGCGGGCCACCTCGCCGCCCAGCGCCTGGGCCATGGCCTGGAAGCCGTAGCAGATGCCGAACGTGGGCACGCCCGTGGCGAACAGCCCGTGCGGCACCGGCGGCGCGCCCTCGGCGTAGACCGACGAAGGGCCGCCGGACAGGATGATCGCCTTCGGCTTCTTGGCCATGATCTCCTCGGCCGTGATGGTCGAGGGCACGATCTCCGAGTAGACGTGGCACTCGCGCACCCGCCTGGCGATGAGCTGCGCGTATTGAGCGCCGAAGTCGACCACCAGCACTGTGTCGAATTCAGACACCGTGAGAACCCCCCAAAGGCGAAATGCGGTGACCACAGTGTATCGGCCCCGCGTCTTGCACCTGGCCTGGCTCGGGATACACCTGGCCTGGCTCGGGCCGACGTGCTAACACAGAACAATGGATCTTGTCTGGCCGGCGGCGGCATGGGCGCTGTGGGTGGCCACGCTGGCCGCCGCCCTCAAGGTGTCCGCCCGGGGCGAGGACCGGCGGCGGGCGGCCGAGCGGGAGCCGGCGCCCGCCCCCGTGGCCGAGCTCTTACGCGGGATGCGGCCCCAGGACGTGTTCCATTCGGCCCTGTACGAGCTCGCCGGGCGCGGCTGGGCGGCGATCGAGGGCGATCGGCTGAGTGTCGAGGGGCCCTTGGACGAGCCGCTGCGCCCGTACGAGAGATGGGCGGTCGAACGAGTGCGTGCCCGGCTGGCGGGCGCGGCCGAGGCCCCCGTGATCGACCTGATCCCGGAAGGGCCCGACCTGGAGGGCCACTTCCTGCCCCTCGTCCGGCGCAGCGCCATCGACCTGGGCCTGGCGCGGCGGCGCTGGCCGAGCGTGATCGTGCCGCTGCTGCTGGCGGCGGCGCTGGTCGTCCCCTGGTACGCCACCATCGCGGCGGCCGGCCTGTCCTGGCCGGGGATGATCGCGACCATGGTGTCCCTGGTGGCGGGGATCGGGCTGCTCATGGGCGGGCGGGGGTTCCTGCTGACCGAACGCGGGCGGGAGGCCGCCAAGGCGGGCTCGGCCGGCCACCGGCAGGAGTGGATCTTCACCGGGAGCGGATGGCGGGGCGGTCAGATCGAGCCCGCCGAGCTGCTGCCTCCCGTGCAGGGGCGGCAGGAGGTCACCGGGTACGTGGTCAAGCGGTGGGTGGACGCCGACGATCACTACATCGCCCTGCACGACGGCAGCTCGCCCAAGGCCACGGCGTTCCACGTGGAACAGGGGCTCTATGAGGACGTGCTGCCGGGCGACTCCGTCCGGCTGCTGGTCAAGGCGCGGAAGGGGACCGTCGTACGGGTACTGGCCCACGACCGCCACCGGTGAAGAACGGGACGCGCCTCATCTGAGGTCGGGGAGGTCGCCGGTGAGCAGGGTCTCGGTCTGCAGGCGCAGGCGGGCGGCGTACTTCTGGTCCGTCAGCAGCAGGAACCGTTCCTCGCGGATGCCCGTCACGACCAGGTCGGCCACCTCGGCCGGGTCCAGGCCGCGCCCGGCCGCCCGGCCGATCCGCTCGCGTGACTCCACCTCGTCCGGCGTCGGCGTGGTGACCAGGCCCGGCGGCCGGCTCCTGTCGGACTCGCCGATGCGCGTGTCCACCGCTCCCGGGCAGAGCGCGCTCACCCGCAGCCTGGATCCGGTGGCGGAAAGATCCTGGGCGAGCGCCAGGGAGGCGGCCAGGGCGGCGAACTTGCTCACCGAGTAAGCGCCCGACCCCGGCGCGACGAACAGCCCGGCCACCGAGACGGTGTTGACGATGTGGCCCTCGGCGTCCTGCTCGATCATGCGCGGCACGAACGCGTCGATGCCGTGCAGCACGCCCCACAGGTTCACGCCGAGCAGCCAGTCGAGGTCCTTCTCCTCGCGCGTCCACAGGTGGCCGCCCTGGAAGACGCCGGCGTTGTTGCACAGCACGTGCACGGCGCCCAGCTCCCCGAAACACCGGTTGGCCAGGTGCCGGACGGCCCAGGAGTCGGACACGTCGGTGATCTGCGTGAGCACCTCGACGCTCCCGGCCGCCCCCGAGCGCACCTCGGCATCCCCGGCCGCCCCCGAGCGCGCCCCGGCATCCCCGGCCGGATCCGGACGAACCTCGACGTCCGCCGCCATCGCGGCCGTCTCCGCGAGGCCACCGTGGTCCACGTCGGCGAGCATCAGCGTCATGCCCTCGGCCGCGAACCGCAGGGCCAGCGCCCGCCCGATGCCGCTGGCCGCACCCGTCACCACCGCCACCTTGCCGGAGAGCTCGCGCACGGACAGACCTCCTCGTGCCGGACGGCGCTTCCCCGATCAGTTCGAGTGACGCTACAGGATCGCGTCGATCAGGCCCAGGGGCGGTGAGCCGAGATCGAACAGCGCCTTGTGGAAGCGCTGGAGGCTGAACCCGGCGCCCCACTCGGTCTTCGCCCGCTCCCGCAGGTCCATGATCATCAGCTTGCCCCAGGTGTAGCGCCCGTACGTCGGGTCGAACGAGGCCCGCCTGGCCTCCGACAGCGCCGCGGGACCGGCGAGATGCGTGTCGGACTCGAAGCGCCTGGCGCCGTCCTCGACCGTCATCTGACCGGTGTGCACGCCGATCGCGCAGGCCAGCCGGGTGACCCGGATGAGCGCCTCCACCCACACGCCGATCTCGAAACGGGGGTCGTCCGGCGCGAAGCCCTCCTCGACGCACAGTTCCTCGGCGTAGTGCGCCCAGCCCTCGATGAACGCCATCGACTGCAGCAGCCTGCGCACCTCGGACGGCGCCCGCCGCAGCGCCCTGGCGTGCGAGAAGTGCCCGGGGGCGACCTCGTGCACGTTGATCGCCGGCAGCGTGGTGCTGCTGAAGACCTCCAGCCACTCGGCCTGGTCCTGCTCGGGCCAGGACGGCTCGGGCGGCGTGATGTAGTACCAGGACGGGCCCTCGGGCTCGCCGGGCGAGTTCCACGCCATCATGGCCATCGCCCAGCGGCGCGACTCCGGCGCCAGCCCGACCAGGCATTCGCCGTCGTGGTAGGGCACGAGGTCCTTCTCGCGGGTGAACGCGATGGCCTGCTCCGTGCCGATCCGCGCGGCCTCGATCACGCCGTCGGCGTCGGGGTGGTCCTTGACCAGCTCGCGTACGACGTCGAGGGGCGGCCTGCCGCCCTGCCCCAGCTTGGCGCAGGACTCGGTGAGCAGCGCCGTCAGCCGGTCCCGCTCCGCGTCGGCGCGCTCGGCCAGCCTGCCGAGATCGACCGGCAGCCCTTCGCCGGTGCCCATCAGCCGGGCCAGCGCCTGGCCGCCGAGCGCCGCGTCGGGGTCGCCCTCGGTGGCGGCCCGCTCGATGTGGGCGACCAGCCGGGCGTGCGCCTTGAGCGCGGCCTCGTCGTCGATGCCCGCCGCCAGCCCCCTCGCCGCCCCGATCAGGGACTTCGCGACGGGGGCGGGCATCTGGTCGAGGGAGGCGACCGCCTGGTCCACGGCCTCGGGCCAGAGCGCGAGGTGGGCCGCCTTGGCCGCCGCGCGATCCTCGGCCGAGCCGTAGTCGCGGTCGTAGCCGGCCAGGTCGAGGTTGGACAGGTGGATCAGCGGGTTCTTGCGGTGCAGCTCCAGCTCGGCGAACTGGGTGCGCAGACTCTCCTCGAACACGCGCAGGTGCCTGGCGTCGTGCTCGTCGTCCGGCGCGCGCCCCTCGCCGAGCCGCGCCAGCCCGGTGCGTACGCCCTCGGGCGACAGGTCCTGGATCTGGCCGTCGTATTCGTGCCTGCCGCCGCCCTCGCGCGCCTCGGCGACGATCAGGTCGGCGACGGCACGCAGCCTGGCGTCAAGTTCTGTCATGCCGCCGACGCTAGCGCACGCCGCCTTCACCACTAAGTACTGATATTTCGCGCTTTAGCGCGAACAAAGGGCGTGCGCGGCCTCCCCCCGAATGTCAAGATCATGCCATGGCCTTGCGGATCACGACGCTCGGAGAACGCCCGCAGTTCGCGTCGGCGTTGTGGGACATGGACCACACATGGCACGAGTTCGTGCTGAACGACCCGTTCGCGGACCTGTTCTACGGCCTCGTCACGACGGTCTACCAGGACCACGTGCTGGTGGCCGACGACTCCGCCGAGCCCGGCCGGCTGGTGGCGCGGGCCTGCATGATCCCGTACGTGGCCGGCGCGGACGCGCTGCCCGACGACGGCTGGGACGGCGTCATCCGCTCCGGCCGGCGGGCCCGTGAGCACGGCCTGCGCCCCGACGCGATCTCGGCTCTGGAGATCACCGTCCGCCGCGACCTGCTCGGCCACGGCCTGTCCGCCCTCATGGTGGCCGCGATGCGCGAGCACGCCGCCCGCCTGGGCCACAGCGCGCTGGTCGCACCGGTACGCCCCAACCGCAAGCATCTCGAACCCCACACCCCCATGGCCGAGTACGCCTTCAGGACCCGCCCCGACGGCCTGCCCTTCGATCCCTGGCTGCGCGTGCACGTGCGGGCCGGCGGCCGGATCGTCAAGGTGGCGCCGCGCTCGATGGTCGTGCCTGGCACGCTGGCGGAGTGGCGCGGCTGGACCGGCCTGCCGTTCGACCGGCCGGGACCGGTCGAGGTGCCGGGCGCGCTCAACCCCGTCCACTGCGACCCGGAGCACGACCACGCCGTCTACGTGGAGCCCAACGTCTGGGTCACCCACCCCCTGAGCTGACCTCCCGAGCCGACCGGCCGGATCCCGGTCCACCCTCACACGGGCCGCCCTCACACCTCCACACGCTCGCCGGGCGCGAGCAACCGCAGCCCGTCCCCGAACGACGCGAACGCCTTCATGACGCTCTCCCTGCCCTGCGTGAAGTGCGCCCAGTGCTCGAAGTGCAGCGGCACGACGTGACGGGCGCCGAGGAGGCGCGCGGCGCTCACCCCGTCCTCGCTCGTCAGCGTCAGGTAACCGTCCACCAGCGGCGTCCTGGCCCCGCCCATGAACAGCAGCGCCACGTCCACCTCACCGACGCGCTCCGCCACGGCCCGCACGACGTCGAGCGAGGCGTTGTCGCCGCTCACGTACACGGTCGGCAGCCCGTCGCCGGAGAGCACGAACCCGGTCACCTCCCCCACCAGATGCTCGGTCCCGTCGGGCCCGTGCTGCGCCGGCACTCCGGTCACTCGTACGGGGCCGACGTCCACGGACGTCCAGTTGGGCAGGGCCCGTACGGGCTCGCCGACCCGGGCGACGGCCGAGCCGGTCGACAGGACCAGCGGCACGGTGGACAGATAGGCCCGGCCGGCCCGGTCGAGGTTGTCCGGATGCTGGTCGTGCGAGAGCAGCACCGCGTCCACCGGCTCCACCTCGTCCGCCCCGAACGCGGGCCCCCGCGTCTTCGTGAGCGCGCGAGCGCCGATCGGGTATTCGCCGGGCCCGTCGAACGTGGGGTCGGTCAGCAGCCGCACCCCGCCGAGCTCCAGCACGGCCGTGGGCCCCCCGGCGTATCGAATCTCCATCATGCCTCCGCTTTCGCTCGCAGCCCGTTGACGACCCGCCACGTGGACCGGTGGCAGAGTGCGCGGAAGTCGGCCTCGTCCATGCCGATGCGGCCGCTCAGGTACTGCTGCACCAGCCCCTGCACCGACGAGGTGACCGTCATCGCGACCTCCAGCGGGTCGTCCTCGCGCAGGAGACCCGTCCGCATGCCCTCTTCCACCAGCCCCGTGAGGACGCTGAACGGCGGCCCCTGCCCGTCGCGGAAGTCCTCGGGGAAGCGCCGCGCCCCCGCCCACGCGTCCAGGATCAGGAACCGGTACAGGTGCGGGTCGCCGAGCGCGAAGTCGAGGAAGCCGTCGAGCGCCGCCGAGACGCGCTCCTCCAGCCCGCCTGTGGGCGCGTGCCTGATCCACCGCTCCGCCAGGGCGCGGGCGCCGCGGTCGGCGACGGCGCGCAGCAGCGCCTCCCTGCTGGGGTAGTGCCGGTAGATGGCCATGGCGGTGACGCCCACGGCCTGCCCGACGCGCCGCATGCTGACCGCGTCGGCCCCTTCGTCGCGCAGGATGCGCTCGGCCACGGCGACGATGCGCGCGGCCGTCCCCTGTTCGTTCACGTTTACAGCGTAGATAGCCGCTCCGCCGGGGCTCACTTGAGCCTGAGCCGGCGCATCACCTTGAGCGTGCCCGCCAGCAGGCCGGCCCACTTCTCGTACGGCATCCCTGACGGCGGCTCGAACCCCAGCCAGCCCGCCTGCGAGGCCACGGCCTGGACCTCGGTGTAGCGCAGCAGCCCCTCGGCGCCGTGCCTGCGCCCGAGCCCCGACGCCTTCATCCCGCCCATGGGGACGTCGTAGGAGGCGTACGCGGAGGCGTACCCCTCGTTGATGTTGACCGTGCCGGCCTTGATCCGGGCGGCCAGGCGGCGGGCGCGCGGCAGGTCGGAGCTCCAGATGGACGCGTTCAGCCCGTAGGCGGTGTCGTTGGCCAGCTCGACCGCCTCGTCGTCGGTGGCGAAGGGGTAGAGCGCCACCACGGGGCCGAACGTCTCGCCCCGGCACAGATCCATGCCGTCGTGCACGCCGGTGAGCACGGTCGGCTCGTAGAACAGCGGGCCGAGGTCGGGCCTGGCCCGGCCGCCGGTCAGCACCTTCGCGCCCTTGGCCACGGCGTCGTCCACGTGCGCGGCGACCGCGTCGAGCTGGCGGCGCGAGGTCAGCGAGCCCATCTGCGCCGACCAGTCGTGGCCGGCGCCCAGCTTGAGCGCCGCGGCCTGGGCGGCGAAGCGCTCGGCGAACGCGTCGAAGACGGACTCGTGCACGTAGAGGCGCTCGATCGACAGGCAGAGCTGGCCGGCGTTGGTGAAGCAGGCACGCAGCGCGCCCTGGACGGCCACGTCGAGGTCGGCGTCCTCCAGCACCAGCATCGGGTTCTTGCCGCCGAGCTCCAGCGAGCAGCCGATGAGCCGCTTGGCCGCCTCCTCGGCGATCTTCCTGCCGCCCCGGGTGGAGCCGGTGAAGCCCACGTAGTCGGCGTGGGCGAGCAGCGCGTCGCCGATCTCGGCCGGCTCGCCGAGCACGACCTGCCAGATCTCGCGCGGCAGGCCCAGCTCGGCCAGCAGGTCGATCGTCCAGAGCGTGGACAGGGCGGTCTGGGTGTCCGGCTTGTGCACGATCGCGTTGCCGGCGAGCAGCGCGGGCAGCGCGTCGGTGACGCCCAGCGCGAGCGGGTAGTTCCACGGGGTGATCAGCGCGACCACGCCCTTGGGCCGGCGCAGCTCCGTCACGCGGGTGGCGGCGGGGAAGACGCCCTTGCGTCCGCGCGGGGCGAGCAGGCGGGGCGCGCGGCGGGCGTAGTAGAGGCTGCAGCCCGCGACGTCGAGCACCTCCTCGAAGGCGTGCTTGCGGGCCTTGCCGGTCTCGTTCTGGACGATGTCGAGGATCTCGTCCCTGCGGTCGAGGATCGCGTCGTGCAGGAGCAGGAACGGCCTCGCCCTTTCCGCGGCCGATCTGGCGGCCCAGTCGAGCTGGGCGGTCCTGGCTCGCTCGTACGCCGCCCGTACGTCCTCGGCATCCGAAATGGGCAGCTCAGCGAGGGTTTCGCCGGTAAATGGGGCGATGATGGGCCTTGTCCTACCAGTGGACGTCACCTTCATGGCAGAAGGATATTCGGTGGCCCTACCCACGGGTAGTTTTTGCGGAAGCCCGCGCGGGGGCCAGAATCCCTACATGGCATCCTTCGCTCCGCTCCGATCCGGAGATCCACAGCGGCTCGGGGGCATGGAGCTTCTCGGCCGGCTCGGCGAGGGCGGTCAAGGCGTCGTCTACCTCGCCAAAGATCATTCTGGCGCCAACGTGGCGGTCAAGTGGCTGCGGCCCGACCTGTCCGGCGACCAGGTGAGCGTGGAGAGGTTCCTGCGCGAGGTCCAGGTGGCCCAGCAGGTGGCGCCGTTCTGCACCGCCGCCGTGCTCGGCACCGGGGTGGAGCAGGACCGGCCGTACATCGTCAGCGAGTTCATCGAGGGTCCCTCCTTACACCGGGTCGTGCAGGAGGAGGGGCCGCGCACCGGCTCCGTCCTGCACCGGCTGGCCATCGGCACGGCCACCGCCCTGGCGGCCATCCACCAGGCCGGCATCGTGCACCGCGACTTCAAGCCGGCCAACGTGATCATCGGCACCGACGGGCCGCGGGTGATCGACTTCGGCATCGCGCGGGCGCTCAACGCCACCGCCACGATCAGCGGCACGGTCGTGGGCACGCCGTCGTACATGCCGCCCGAGCAGATCATGGGAAGCACCGTCGGGCCGGCCGCGGACATGTTCTCGTGGGGCAGCGCGATGGTCTTCGCCGCCTCGGGGCGGGCGCCGTTCGGCAGCGACACCATGCCCGCGGTGATCAACCGGGTGCTCAACCAGCAGCCCGACCTGGGCGCGCTGGAGGAGGGCCCGCTGCGTGACGTCGTGGTCGCCTGCCTGGCCAAGGACCCGGCGCAGCGGCCCACGGCCGAGCAGGTCATCATGCGGCTGCTGCACCAGCCGGCGGCCAACAACGGCATGCTGGCGCAGGGCGCGGCCGAGGCCCACTTCCCGCCCTCCAGCGGCCCCCAGGGGCCGCCCTCGAACGGGCCGCACAGCTACCAGGGCCCGCCGTCCGGCGGCCCCCACAGCCACCAGGGGGTGCCCTCCGGCGCCTCGTACGGCCATCAGGGGCCGCCCTCAGGACCCCCGTACGGCCCCCCGTCCGGGGCTTCCTACGGTCCCCCGTCCGGTGTTCCCTACGGTCCCCCCTCGCCGACGGTCTCCGGCCGCCACCAGCAGGTGCCGACGTACGGCGCCCAGCAGGGCGGCTACCCCCAGCCGCCGCGCAAGAGCAGGGGCCCGCTGGTCGCCGGCATCACGGTGGCCGTCGCGCTGCTGCTGCTCGCCGGCGTGTTCGTGGTCATCCGGATCGACAAGGCCTCGCTGGCCGGCCCCACCACGTCGGCCTCCCCGTCCAGGACGAGGAGCACGACCCGGGCGCCGAGCCCCTCGGCCACGCAGGTGGGGGTGCCGCGCACCGGCACCAGACGGACCCTGCCCGGGGGGTCGATCTCCCTCTACGAGAACCCCGGCGACGCCATCGTGCTGACCTCGTACGAGATCCAGAAGGGCGACGACTGGATCGACTACGCCAGAGGATCGTTGCGCGGAACGTTCAAGAAATACGAGGAGAACTGGGAGTCGATGGTCTCCCCCGACGGCAACCTGCTGGCGTCCAGGGGCCGGAGCTACAGCTCCGACGACTACGACTTCATCGTCATCACCGACCGGCGCAACAACCGGCGCACCACGGTCAAGACCGTCAAGGAGCCGCTGATCAGCAGCATCAGGGCCTGGTCGAAAGACGGCTCCAGGATCTTGCTGAACATCGAGAAGAAGAGCGGCGACGACTGGCTCTACCTGGGCTTCGTCGTCATCGAGGTGTCGAGCGAGACCGCCGACGTGGTCAACGTCTCCGACACCTCCATCCGGCAGACCGCCTTCGGCTTCGACGGCGACGACAAGGGCACGGTCAACGTCACCGGCGACGAGAAGAACCTCGACCTGCGCTTCTTCGACACCGAGGGCAAGGCCACCCGCACCCTGAAGGGCATCGGCACGCTGTCCGCCGGCACCCAGGACATCTTCTCGCCCTCCGGCAAGGCGTTCGTCACCAACTGCCCCGGCGGCGGCGACGGCGACCACTGCGTCTGGGACACCGCCACCGGCGAACGCCTGCAGAAGTTCGTCTCCGACTGCGACAAGGTCCTCGGCTTCTACGACGAAGAGCACCTGTTCTGCTGGGAGCAGGACAACGCGACCGACGACGAGATCCAGGTCGTCGACTTCAACGGCAAGCTGATCCGCAAGATGCTCGCAGTTCCCGACAAGCTCAACTTCAGCCCCGCGTTCACCTTCAACCTGAGCGAGGGCTCCTGAACCATCCCGGCCGCGCAGCCGTGATGAGGGCATGAAGACGATGATCCGCACGGCCGTCACCGCCGCGGCGCTCGCGGCGGTCACGGCCGCCTGCACCTCCTCGACGGGAGGGACCAGGAACCCGCCGCCCGTGCGGGCGGACCTCGGCGCCGTCCGTCTGGTGGCCTACAGCAGCTGTGACGACCTGCTGGCCGGCCTGCGCGAGCAGGCCGTCAAGAACGTCAGCCCGTACGGGTTCGGCGGCGCCATGCCCATGATGGCCACCGCCAGGGACGCCAGGGAGAGCGTGCCCCAGGGGAAGTCGGCGCCCGACCACTCCACCACGAACGTGCACGAAGCCGGCGTGGACGAGCCCGACCTGGTCAAGACCGACGGCAACCGGGTCATCACGGTCACCGACGGCACCCTGCGGATCATCGACACGGCCACCAGGAAGATCACCTCGTCGCTCAAGCTGACCGAGCACGACGGCCCCGGCATCCCGTCCGACCTGCTGGTCTCCGGGGACCGCGCGCTGGTGCTCATGCGCGGCGGCGACATCATGTACAAGACGGCCAGGCCCATGGGGCCGCCCAGCGACACCCGCTACGTGGTCGTCGACCTGTCGGGCGAGCCCAAGGTGCTGAGCACGATCAAGCCGCAGGGCTCGTACGTGGACGCCAGGATGGTCGGCTCCACCGTGCGGCTCGTCACCCGCAGCCAGCCCGACGTCACCTTCCCCGAGCCCAAGGGCGAGGCCACCGAGACCGAGCGCCTCAAGGCGAACCAGGCCGCGATCCGGCAGGCGCCCGCTGACGCCTGGCTGCCGAAGATCGAGATCACGGACGCGTCCGGCGCCGTCACCAAGAGCACCGTCCCGTGCGAGCGGGTCAGCCATCCGGCCGAGTACACCGGCACCTCGATGCTGACCGTGCACACCATCGACCTGGCTCAGGGCGTCACGGCGGCGGTCGCGGACGCGATCGTGCTGGCCGCCGACGGCGACATCGTCTACGGCACCGGGCAGAGCCTGTACGTGGCCAGCAACCCGCGCTGGTGGTTCCCGGTACGCCCGATGCCGATCGAGGATCCCCCTTCCCCCGCCACGACCCCGTCCGCGACGGCCTCGGCACCGGCCACCACCCCGGCGGACTCCCCCGTCGCCCCGGCCGAGGAGCCCACCCCGACCGACCCCAGCGTCCCCGTCTCCCCGCAACCCAGCACCGCCACGCCCAGCAACCCCGCGCCCAGCAACCCCGCGCCCAGTACCTCGGGGCCCGCCCCGGACGAGCCCAGCGCCGCCGCGTCCACCGAGCCGGTGCCGACACCCACGGCGCCGCCCGAGGAGACCGAGGTGCACCGGTTCGACATCACCGCCTCCGGCGCGCCCGTCTACGTGGCCTCGGGCAAGGTGCCGGGCCGCCTGCTGAACCAGTACGCGCTCTCCGAGTACGACGGCCACCTCCGCATCGCCACCACCCGCGACCCCGGCGACGGCAAGTCCAGCTCCAGCGCCGTCTACGTGCTCAAGTCGGACACCATGGCCAAGGTCGGCGAGGTCGGCGGCCTGGGCAAGGGCGAGCGCATCTACTCGGTCAGGTTCATCGGCCCGGTCGGCTACTGCGTCACGTTCCGCCAGGTGGATCCGCTCTACACGCTGGACCTGCGCGACCCGGCGGCGCCCAAGGTGACCGGCGAGCTGAAGATCACGGGCTACTCGGCTTACCTTCATCCCGGCGCCGAGGGCCGGCTGATCGGCATCGGCCAGGAGGCCAGCGAGAAGGGCAGGACGCTCGGCACGCAAGTCTCGCTGTTCGACGTCAGCGACCCGGCCGGCCCGCGCCTCCTGTCGCAGCTGTTCCAGAAGGACTCGGGCTCGGGGGCCGAGTGGAACCCGCACGCGTTCCTGTACTGGCCCAAGACCGGCCTGTCGGTGATCCCGCTGACGCAAATGGAAGAGTCGGGCGCGCTCGTGCTCAAGATCGAGGACTCGGGCGTGCGGAAAGTCGGCATGATCAAGCATCCGACGCAGCGTCAGAAGGGCGGTTACGCCTACCAGCCGGGGATCCAGCGCTCACTGATCATCGGCGCCTCGCTCTGGACGCTTTCGTACGAGGGCGTTCAGGTCAACGACATGACCACGCTCGCCGCACAATCCTGGATCCCGCTCCGTTAAGCAATCAATGGGTGCCGATTCGTAGCGAATCGGCACCTTTTTTATGGACATATCCCGACATCTGATGAAAGCTTTACTAACACAGTCATGTCGGACCAGGGGTCCGCGTCAGGGCGGACTCGCGGTTCACGACCCCAGAAAGGGGCCCACGCTGCCATGCGAACACGCACCCCCCTGCTCGCATCGCTCGTCAGCGCGCTGGCGTTACTCGCCGCGCCGCTCCCGGTCTCTGCCGCCACAGCGGCTCCGGACGGCACGTACATCGTCCAGCTCAACCCCGCGATGCGCGCCCCCCGCGGCGTCGCGTCCGACCAGGTGTCACAGGCCGGCGGCGAGCTCGTCGGCGTGTACGAGCACGCGTTCAAGGGCTACACCGCCCGCCTGAGCGCGGCGGCCGCCGAGAAGCTCAAGCAGAACCCGAACGTGCTCAGCGTGGAGCCCGACGCCGAGGTCAAGGCGTTCGTCCAGACCGTGCCCACCGGTGTGCGCCGCATCTTCGGCCCGAGCAACCCCAACCTGGACATCGACGGCGTCGACGACGTCCGCATCGACGTCGACGTGGCCGTCGTGGACACCGGCGTCGACAACACCCACCCCGACCTGAACGTGGTCGCGCGGGCCAACTGCCAGACCGGCGTCTGCGTCAACAACTCGGGCGTGGACGACAACGGCCACGGCTCGCATGTCGCGGGCACGGTCGGCGCCCTCGACAACACCATCGGCCCGGTGGGCGTCGCGCCCGGCGCCCGCATCCACGGCGTCAAGGTGCTCAACGCGGCCGGCTCGGGCACCCTGTCCGGCATCGCCGCGGGCCTCAACTGGGTGGTGGCGCGCGCGTCCACCATCGAGGTGATCAACCTGAGCCTGGGCTGCAGCGGCTGTTCGAGCAGCGCGATCAGCACGGCGATCACGAACGCGGTCAACGCCGGCATCGTCGTCGTGGTGGCCGCGGGCAACAGCCACGCCAACACCTCGGGCTTCTTCCCGGCCAACCACCCCGACGTGGTCACCGTCTCGGCGCTGACCGACAACGACGGCCTGGCCGGCGGAGCCGGAGGCAGCACGCTGTCCTGCCGCAGCGAGACCGACCTGGACGACACGTCGGCGTTCTACTCGAACTTCGGCTCGACCGTGGAGATCACCGCACCCGGCACCTGCATCTACTCGACCTACATGCGTGGCGGCTACGCCACGATCAGCGGCACCTCGATGGCCAGCCCGCACGTGGCGGGCGCGGCCGGCCTGCTCACCTCGGGCGCCAGCAAGCCGACCAACCGGGCGGGATCGCTGGCGGTGCGCAGCGCGCTGATCTCGACCGGAAACAGCAACTGGACCGACGACTCGGGCGACGGCGTCAAGGAGCCGCTGCTCGACGTGCACGACGCGACGCGCTACCCCCCGTCGTGAGCTGACCGGAGAACCATCCTGGAATGGGCGGTCCGCGGACCCCGCAGCGCCGCGGGCCGCCCCTCCCCGGGAAGCGGAGGCCGGATCAGGTCACATCGGCTCCGGTGCGACGACGGGGACGATCTCCGGCGCGCCCAGCCGGATCGCGTCGGCCTCGTGGTCGGAGTCCTGCTCCTGCGAGCGCCGCTCGGCCTCGACCCGCTTCGTGTAGTACTCGACCTCTCTCTTGACCTGCTCGCCGTCCCAGCCGAGCGGCCCGGCCAGCAGCTCGGCGGCCTCCTGGGCCACCGCCACCCCGCGGTGGAAGGTCTCGATGGAGATGCGCGTGCGGCGGGTCAGCACGTCGTTGAGGTGGCGGGCGCCCTCGTGGGTGGCGGCGTAGACGATCTCGGCCCGCAGGTAGTCGTCGGCCCCTGACAGCGGCCGGCCCAGCGACGGATCGTCGTCGATCAGGCTCAGCAGCTCGTCGATCAGCGAGCCGTAGCGCTGGAGCAGGTGCTCGATCCTGGCCACGTGCAGCCCGGATTCGTGGGCGATGCGATGCCTGGAGTTCCACAGCGCCTGGTAGCCCTCGGCGCCCACGAGCGGGATGCGGTCGGTGCACGACCGCGGCACCCGCTGGTCTAGGCCGTGGGCCACGGCGTCGACCGCGTCCTTGGCCATCACCCGGTAGGTCGTGTATTTGCCGCCGGCGATCATCACCAGCCCTGGCACGGGATGGGCCACCACGTGCTCCCTCGACAGTTTCGAGGTCTCGTCGGACTCGCCCGACAGCAGCGGCCGCAGCCCCGCGTAGACGCCCTCGACGTCGTCGCGGCTGAGCGGCACCGACAGCACGGCGTTGACGTGGTCGAGCAGGTAGTCGATGTCGGTGCGGGAGGCGGCGGGGTGGCTCCTGTCGAGCGTCCACTCCGTGTCGGTGGTGCCGACGATCCAGTGGCGGCCCCACGGGATCACGAAGAGCACGGACTTCTCCGTGCGCAGGATGATGCCGGTCAGCGAGTGGATGCGGTCGCGCGGCACGACGAGGTGGATGCCCTTGGAGGCGCGGACGTGGATCTGGCCGCGCCCGCCGACCAGCTCCTGGATGTCGTCGGTCCACACCCCGGTGGCGTTGACGACCTGCCTGGCCCGCACCTCGAACTCCTCGCCGGACTCCAGGTCGCGCACGCGCACGCCGGTGACCCGCTCGCCCTCGCGCAGGAACCCCACGACCTGCGCCCTCGGCATGACGTGCGCGCCGTAGGTGACCGCCGTGCGCAGGATGGTCATCACGTAGCGGGCGTCGTCGACCTGGGCGTCCCAGTATTGGATGGCGCCGGTGAAGGCGGACTTCTTCAGCGCGGGCGACAGCCGCAGCGCCCGCGACCTGGACAGGTGGCGGTGGCCTGGCACGCCCCTGGTCACGCCGGTCGCGACGCCGAGCGTGTCGTAGAGCGCCACGCCCGCGCCCACGTAGGGGCGCTCCCAGGCGTAGTGGGTCAGCGGGAACAGGAACGGCACCGGCCTGACCAGGTGGGGCGCGATGCGCTGGAGCAGCAGCGCCCGCTCCTGGAGCGCCTCGCGGACGAGCTCGAAGTTGAGCTGCTCCAGGTAGCGCAGGCCGCCGTGGATGAGCTTGGACGAGCGCGAGGACGTGCCGGAGGCGAAGTCACGGGCCTCGACCAGGCCCACGTCGAGACCGCGGGTGGCCGCGTCGAGCGCGATGCCCGCGCCCACGACGCCGCCGCCGACCACGACCACGTCGAGCTCCTCGGCCGTCATGCGCTCCAGCGCCTCGGCCCGCTCGGCGGGCCCGAGCCGGGCCGCGCTTCTTCCCGACGTCATAACTCCCCCTGACACGGCATTGTCGCCTTGCGTCCCAGTACCTACCCGCCCGAAGCCGGACCAGTAACGCGGGGGCCGATCAGCCCCTGGCGTAACGGGACGCCTCCAAGGGAGCTGCTCAGGCTCTGATCACCTTCACCCCGGCGTCGGCCAGCTCGTTCGCCAGCGTGTCGGACAGCTGGGCGTCGGTGACGAGCGTGTCGATCCTGGCGATCGGGCAGATCCGGGAGAAGGCCCGCTTGCCCACCTTGGAGGAGTCGGCCACCACCACGACCTGGGCGGCCCGGCTGATCAGCAGGTTGTTGACGCTGGCCTCGCCCTCGTGGTGGGCCGAGGCGCCCAGCGAGACGTCGAGCGCGTCCACGCCCAGGAAGGCCACGTCGAGCGTCACCTGCTCCAGCACGCCGCCGGCCAGCGGCCCGATGAGCTCGTAGGACTGCTGCCTGGCCACCCCGCCGGTGACCACGATCTTGACGTGCTGCCGGACGGTGAGCTCGGCGGCGATGTTGAGCGCGTTCGTGACGATCGTGAAGCCGCTCTCCAGGGTGGACCGGGTGGCGAGGACGCGGGCCAGCTCGGAGGTGGTCGTGCCGCCGTTGAGCCCGATCACCGCCCCCGGCGTGACCAGCTCGGCCGCCGCGGCGGCGATGCGGTGCTTCTCGTCGGCGTGCCTGGCCGTCTTGTAGCGCAGCGGCAGGTCGTAGCTCACGCTCTGCGCGACGGCGCCGCCGCGCGTGCGCATGAGCATCTGCTGCTGGGCGAGCTGGTCGAAGTCCCGCCTGATCGTCGCCGTGGAGACGTCGAGCGCCTGAGCGGCCTCCTCCACCGACAGCCTTCCCTCCTGCGCCAGCAGTTCGAGGATGGCGTTCCAGCGGTCGTAGCGGGACACGTAGGCCTCCCTGAGGGATGAGGTCAGGAGCAAGCGTGGCACAAGCCGGGATGCCAGGGCTATCGGTGTTCATTTCTGCTCTGTCCTGATATAAAAAAAGCAGAAACAATCAACCTTGCGGAGGTAAGCGGTGACCAGCCACACCGAGGCCGAGATCGCGTCCCAGCCGTCGTGCTGGCGCCGCGCCGTCGCCGGCGCTCCCGCCGACGCGCTCCCGCGGCCGGGTGAGCGGGTCGCGGTAGTCGGCTGCGGCACGTCGTGGTTCGTCGCGATGGCGTACGCGGTGCTGCGCGAGCGGGCCGGGCACGGCGAGACCGACGCGTTCGCCGCCTCGGAGTTCCCCACCGGCCGCCGCTACGACCGCGTCCTGGCCCTGTCGCGCTCCGGCACCACGACCGAGGTCCTCGACCTGCTGGCCGAGACCTCCACCAGGTCCACGGCCATCACGGCCGACCCCGGCACGCCGATCATGTCGGCCGCCGACGAGGTCGTGGTGCTCGACTACGCCGACGAGCGCTCGGTCGTGCAGACCAGGTTCGCCACCACGCAGCTCGCCATGCTCCGCGCCGGCCTGGGCGAGGACCTGACGCGGGCGGTCGCCGACGCCGAGGAGGCGGTGGCCGCGCCGCTGCCCGCCGAGCTGGTCGACGCCGAGCAGTTCAGCTTCCTCGGCACCGGCTGGTCGGTGGGCCTGGCCCAGGAGGCCGCGCTGAAGATGCGCGAGGCGTCCCGTTCGTGGACGGAGGCGTACCCGGCGATGGAATACCGGCACGGCCCGATCAGCATCGCCGCGCCCGGTCGCGTGACGTGGATGCTCGGCGCCGCCCCGGAGGGGCTGCGGGCGCAGGTCGAGGCCACCGGCGCGACGTTCTTCGAGAGCGCGCTCGACCCGATGGCCGAGCTGATCCGCGCCCAGCGGGTGGCCGTGGCGCGGGCCTTCGCGCGCGGGCTCGACCCCGACGAGCCCATGCACCTCACGCGATCTGTGATCCTTTCTCCATGAGCCTTACTCTTGCCGACGCCAGGATCGTGACCCCCGAGGGAGTGCACGAGGGGTGGCTGACCATAGAAGACGGCCGCATCACGCATGTCGGCCACGGATCCGCCCCGGGTTCGGGCCTCAGCGTGGGCGGGCGGCACGTCGTGCCCGGCTTCGTCGACCTGCACAACCACGGAGGCGCGGGCGGCTCTTTCCCCACCGGCGAGCAGGACAAGGCGCGTGACGCCGTGGCGCTGCACCGCCGCCACGGCACCACCACCACCGTGGGCAGCCTGGTCACCGACTCGATCGAGGGCCTGACCAGGGCGGTGGCGTCGCTGGCCGAGCTGTGCGAGGACGGGTTGCTGGCCGGCATCCATCTGGAGGGCCCCTACATCTCCAGGGCGCGCTGCGGGGCGCACGATCCCGCGCTGCTGCGCGAGCCGTCGCCGCAGGAGCTGGCCGGGCTGGTCAAGGCCGGGCGCGGCCACATCCGCATGCTGACCATCGCGCCCGAGCTGCCCGGCGCGCTCGACACGATCAGAATGGCCGTGGCCGAGGGCGTCCTCGCCGCCATCGGCCACAGCGACGCCGACTACGACAAAACGATCGAGGGCATCGAGGCCGGCGCCACCGTCGCCACTCACCTGTACAACGCGATGCCGCCGCTCGGCCACCGCGCGCCCGGGCCCGTGGCGGCGCTGCTCGACGACGAGCGGGTGACGGTCGAGCTGGTCAACGACGGGGTGCACGTCCATGCGGCCATGCTGCGGCTGGCGTACGAGGTGGCCGGGCCCGGCAGGACCGTGCTGGTCACGGACGCGATGTCGGCCACCGGCCTCGGCGACGGCGACTACGCACTGGGCTCGATGCGGGTGCACGTGCGCGACGGCGTGGCGCGCCTGGCCGAGGGCGGCTCGATCGCCGGCTCCACGCTCACCATGGACGTGGCCTTCCGGCGCGGGGTCCAGGAGGTGGGCATGTCGCTGCCCGACGCGGTCCAGGTGGCCTCGCTCACGCCCGCGCGCGTGCTCGGCCTGGCCGACCGGATCGGCTCGATCGCCGTCGGCAAGGCGGCCGACCTGGTGGTGTTTTCGGATTCCCTGGAGGTGGACGGCGTGATGAAGGACGGCGTCTGGATCACGGAGCCCTGAATGATCCTCACCGTGACGCTCAACCTCGCGCTCGACGTGACCTACCAGGTGCCCGGCGTCGACTGGGACGGGGTCAACCGGGTCAGCGCCGTGCACCGGCGGGCGGGCGGCAAGGGGGTCAACGTGGCCAGGGTGCTGGCGGCGCTCGGCCGCGACGTGCTGGTCACGGGGCTGGCGGGCGGGCTCACCGGGGCGGCGGTGGAGGCCGACCTGCGTGCGGCGGGCTTGCCCGCCGCGCTCCACCCCATCGCCGGCGACTCCCGCACCACCCTAACCGTCTCCGACACCCCCGCCCAGGGAACGACACCGCCCGCAGCCGCCGATGAAGGCTCACGGACGGCGCTGTTCAACGAGCCTGGGCCCGAGGTGACGGACGGCGAGCTGGCCGGGTTCCTGCGGCACTTCGAGTCGCTGCTCGACGCCGCCGACGCCGTGGTCATCTCGGGCAGCCTGCCGCGCGGCGTCCCCGCCGACACCTACGCGACCCTGGCCGCGGTCGCGGGCGGCAAGGGCGTGCCCGCCATCGTGGACGCCGACGGCGACCCCCTGCGCCGCTCCCCCAAGGGCCGGCCCGCCATCGTCAAGCCCAACGCGGAGGAGCTGGCCAGGGCGGTGCCCGGCGGCGGCCCCGCCGAGGGCGCGCGGGCGCTGCGCGGGCAGGGCGCGCAGGCCGTGGTCGTGTCCATGGGGGCCGATGGGCTGCTGGCCGTGACCGGCGAGGGTACGTTCAGGGCACGGATGCCGTACACCGTGCGCGGCAACCCCACGGGAGCGGGCGACTCGCTGGTGGCCGGGCTGGCGCTGGGCCTGGTCGAGGCGGATCCCTGGCCGGACCGGCTCAGGCGCGCCGCCGCGCTCGGCGCGGCCGCTGTGGCCACGCCCGTGGCCGGTGACTTCGACCCCGACGTGTACGCCGACATACATCCCCAGATCATCATCACGTAAGGAGCCATCCATGCCCCTCGCCAGCATCGGCGACATCGTCAGCCAGTCACCCGGCGGGGTGGGCGCGTTCAACGTGATCCAACTGGAGCACGCCACCGCGATCGTCACCGGCGCCGAGGCACTCGCGCTGCCGGTCGTGCTCCAGATCAGCGAGAACTGCGTGCGTTACCACGGCGCCCTGGAGCCGATCGCGCTCGCCTGCCTCGCCGTGGCCAGGCGCGCCGACGTCCCGGTGGCCGTGCACCTCGACCACGCCACCGACCGCGCGCTCGTCGAGGAGGCGGTCGGGCTGGGCCTGGGCTCGGTCATGTACGACGCCTCGGCCCTGCCCGACGAGGCGAACGTGGCCGCCACGGCCGAGGTCGCGGCCTGGTGCCACGAGCGCGGCGTCTGGGTGGAGGCCGAGCTGGGCGAGGTCGGGGGCAAGGACGGCGTGCACGCGCCCGGCGCCAGGACCAAGCCGCACGAGGCGGTCGACTACGTGGCCAGGACCGGCGTGGACGCGCTGGCGGTGGCGGTCGGCACCTCCCACGCCATGACCACCAAGGACGCGGTGCTGGACCTGGAGCTCATCGCCGAGTTGCGGAAGACCGTGCCGGTGCCGCTGGTGCTGCACGGGTCGTCGGGGGTGCCGGACGACGTGCTGCGCGAGGCCGTACGGCAGGGCATGAAGAAGATCAACATCGCGACCCACCTGAACAAGGCGTTCACCGGCGCCGTACGCGACTACCTGGCCCACGACGAGCGGGTGGTCGACTCCCGCAAATACCTCAAAGCGGGCCGGGACGCGGTGGCCCGCGAAGTCACCCACCTGCTGGGCGTCCTGACGGGCTGACGCCCGCCTCACCTCAGACCGGCGTCACGACTCCAGGATGGCGAGAACCCGCTCGACCTGCCGCTCGAACGTCCCCGGCGGGTTGCGTGGGCTCTCGTGGGAGAGCAGGAAGAACCAGGTGAGCGCGTGCGCCCTGCGGCACTCCCGCAGCCGCCGCTCCTCCTGCGGGCTCAGCTCGAACCTGCGCGCGATCTCCACCTCCCCGTCCACCCACATCGACACGTGCTCGGCCAGCTCCGCCAGCTCGAACGCCACGTCGCTGCGCCCTGAGTCCTCGAAGTCGACGACGCGCACGCGGGTGCCGTCCCACAGGAAGTTCGCCAGGTTGCCGTCACCCGCCCCGAACGCGGGCCTGACCCCCGACTCGCCCGGCGACCAGCTCTCCAGCCACCGCTGCCCCTCCTTGACGGCCCGGTCGGCCAGCGGTTCGCGCGGCTGCCAGGCCGCGCACCGCCGCAGCACCCAGTCGACGAGCGCCTCGCGCTGCCAGGGCCGTACGGGCAGAGCGCGCAGGACATGGCCAGGCACGGCGGCGTGCAGCTCGGTGAGGGCCGCGGCCATGGCCGCGACGTGCACGTCCCTGGCCAGCAGCCCGCGCAGCGGCGCGCCGTCGATCTTCGACATGGTCACGACGCCGTCCTCGTACGCGATCGGCTCGGGCGCCAGGCCGGGAGCGTGCTCGGCCAGCAGCGTCAGCGCCCGCCACTCGCGCTCGGCGGCGCCGGGCTTGCCGTCCACGTAGCGCTTGCTGACGCGGTCGCCGTCGTAGACGAGCTCGTGCGTGTGCTGAAGATCGGCCATTTCCGCATGCTAGGGCACCAGCCGCTCGACGGCGCTGGTCACGAGCCTGGCGATCTCCTCTTCCCCGAACACGTCGGGCAGCGTGAGCCGTTCGACCACCAGCCAGTTCATCGCCAGGTAGAGCAGCACCACGGTGTCGGCGTCACCCGGCAGCCCCGAGTCGAGGTGGTGGCGGATGTTGGCCTCGACGTCGGCCCTGATGTGCTCGGTCAGCACGGCGCGCAGCTCTGGCCGCCTGGTGGCCTCCAGCCGCAGCTCCAGCAGGGCCAGGTAGCCGGACCTGAACGACGAGACCCGGTCAACCACCTCCTGGATCAGCACGGCGATCCGGTCGCGGTCGCGCGGCCCGCTGAGGCTGTCGGCCACCGTCGCCGCGTCGGGCTGCAGCCGCTCGTAGATCCGGCCGCCGGCCTGCGTGAGCAGGTCGTCGCGGCTGGCGAAGTAGTTGGAGGCGGTCCCGGTGGGGACCCGCGCCTGCGCGTCCACCGCCCTGAACGTCAGCCCGCGCGCGCCCTCCCTGGCCAGCACCTCGATCGCGGCATCGACCAGCGCCGCCCGCCGGGCCACATTCTGCCTGACCACCTTGACACCACTCCATTTGTAGTACTACGGTCAAACCACTTCAATCATAGTACTTCAAATGGAGTTGGTCTGGATGCGAAAGCTCGTCTACTACATCGCCACCTCGATCGACGGCTACATCGCCGGCCCCGAGGGCGAGTACGACTTCTATCCCCTGGCCGACGACATGGCGGCCTACCTCAACGGCGAATACCCGGAGACCGTCCCCACCCACATCCGCGCCCACGTCGGCCTCGACGCGCCCAACAAGAGCTTCGACACCGTCGTCATGGGCCGCGGCTCCTACGAGCCGGGGCTGGCCGCCGGAGTCACCAGCCCGTACGCGCACCTGCGGCAGTACGTCGTCTCCGGCACCATCAAGAGCATCGACGACCCGGCCGTGGAGCTCGTCCCCGACGACCCGCTCGGTCTCGTACGCCGGCTCAAGCGGGAGGACGGCCTGAACATCTACCTGTGCGGCGGCGGCAACCTGGCCGCCCAGCTCCTGCCCGAGATCGACGAGCTGATCGTCAAGTGCTACCCGGTGGTGGCGGGGGCGGGCATCCCGGCCTTCCACGGCGCCTTCGCCCCGACCACGTTCACCCTGACCGGCACCCGCACGTTCAGCAACGGCGCCGCCCTGATGACCTACAGCCGCCCCGCGTCCGCCGGGTGAGGCCCCTACTCGCCGGCTTCGAGCCGGCGGGCCATGGACTCCACGGCGCGCTTGGCGACGACCAGCGAGGCTCCGGTCGCCTCGCGGTAGGTCTTGATGGCCCTGATCATCTTGCCGTCACGCAGTTCCTGGTAGAAGCGCGGCGGCAGCTCAGGGCCGCCAGACGCGGGGACGACGGAGCCGGGACCGATGCCGAGGTGACGCCGCAGGTCCGCGACCTCCTTCTCCAGCCGGGCAAGCCTTTCCTCAACGGATTCCATGGCAGGAAACCCTACGGCACCGTACGGAAACGGGCCGCCCCTCACCAGGAGGAGCGGCCCGGAGTGGCTTATCCGGCCCCGGTCAGCGCTGGATGGGCGCGACCACGACCTCGACCCGCTGGAACTCCTTGATGTCGGAGTAGCCGGTGGACGCCATGGTCCGCTTGAGCGCGCCCATGAGGTTCATCGACCCGTCGGCGACGCTGGAGGGCCCGTGCAGGATCTGCTCCAGCGTCCCCACCGTCCCGAAGCCGACCCGGCGCCCGCGCGGCAGGTCGGGGTGGTGCGCCTCGGACCCCCAGTGGAACCCGTGGCCGGGCGCCTCGGCGGCGCGGGCCAGCGGCGAGCCGACCATGACGGCGTCCGCGCCGCAGGCGATGGCCTTGGCGATGTCGCCGGAGGTGCCCATGCCGCCGTCGGCGATGACGTGCACGTAGCGCCCGCCCGACTCGTCCATGTAGTCGCGCCGGGCCGCGGCGACGTCGGAGATCGCGGTGGCCATCGGCACGGCCACGCCCAGCACCGTACGCGTCGTGTGCGAGGCGCCTCCGCCGAAGCCCACCAGCACGCCGGCCGCGCCGGTGCGCATGAGGTGGAGCGCGGCGGTGTAGGTGGCGCAGCCGCCGACGATGACCGGCACGTCGAGCTCGTAGATGAACTGCTTGAGGTTGAGCGGCTCGGCCCGCCCCGACACGTGCTCGGCCGAGACCGTCGTGCCGCGGATGACGAAGATGTCGACGCCGGCGTCGATCACGGCCTTGTGGTATTGGACCGTGCGCTGCGGCGACAGGCGCACGGCGGTGGTCACACCGGAGGCACGGATCTCCTCGATCCTGCGGCCGATCAGCTCTTCCTGGATCGGCGCCGCGTAGATCTCCTGCAGCCGCTTGGTGGCCGCCGCCTGGTCGAGGGCGGAGCACTCCTCCAGCAGCGGCAGCGGGTCCTCGTAGCGCGTCCAGAGCCCTTCGAGGTCGAGCGGGGCCAGGCCGCCGAGCCGGCCGATCTCGATGGCGGTCGCCGGGGAGACCACGCTGTCCATGGGAGCGACGAGCACGGGCAGCTCGAACCGGTAGGCGTCGATCTGCCAGGCGATCGAGACCTCCTCCGGGTCGCGGGTGCGCCGCGAGGGCACCAGGCCGATCTCGTCAAGCGAGTACGCCCGGCGCCCGGTCTTCCCCCGGCCGATCTCCACCTGCTGAGTCATGACTTACCTTCTGTGATAGTTCGGAGCTTCCACGGTCATCTGGATGTCGTGGGGGTGGCTCTCCTTGAGTCCCGCCGCCGTGATCGGCATGAGCTCGCAGTCGGTGTGCATCTGCGGGATCGTCCGGCAGCCCGCATACCACATGCCCTGGCGCAGCCCGCCCACGAGCTGGTGGGCCACGGCCGCGACCGGGCCGCGGTAGGGGACCTGACCCTCGATGCCCTCGGGGATGTACTTGTCCTCGCCGCCCACGTCCGCCTGCGCGTAGCGGTCCTTGCTGAAGGAGGTGCCGCCGCGCTCGCGGTTGCGTACGGCGCCGAGCGAGCCCATGCCCCGGTACGACTTGAACTGCTTGCCGTTGATGAAGATCAGCTCGCCGGGCGACTCCTCGCAGCCGGCCAGCAGCGAGCCCAGCATGACCGTGTCGGCCCCGGCGGCGATGGCCTTGACGATGTCGCCGGAGTATTGCAGGCCGCCGTCGCCGATCACCGGCACCCCGGCGGGCGCGCACGCCTTGGACGCCTCGTAGATGGCCGTGACCTGCGGCGCGCCGACCCCGGCCACCACGCGGGTGGTGCAGATCGAGCCCGGGCCCACGCCCACCTTGACCGCGTCGGCGCCCGCGTCGACCAGCATCTGGGCGCCCGCCCTGGTCGCGATGTTGCCGCCGATGACCTGCACCTTGCTGTTGGCCTTGACCTTGGCGATCATGTCGGCCAGCCCCTTGGAGTGGCCGTGGGCCACGTCGACGACCACCACGTCGACCCCGGCCTCGATGAGCGCCTTGGCGCGCAGCTCGGCGTCGCCGCCCACGCCCACCGCAGCGCCGACGATGAGCCGGCCGTCGGCGTCCTTGGTGGACAGCGGGTACTGCTCGCTCTTGGTGAAGTCCTTCACGGTGATCAGGCCGCGCAGCCTGCCCTCACCGTCGACGAGCGGCAGCTTCTCGATCTTGTTCTGCCTGAGCAGGGCGAAGGCGTCGTCACGCGACACCCCGACCGGGGCGGTGACCAGCGGCATCTTGGTCATGACCTCGCGCACGGGCCGCGAGTGGTCGGTCTCGAAGCGCATGTCGCGGTTGGTCACGATGCCGACCAGCGTGCCCGACATGTCGGTCACGGGCACCCCGGAGATCCGGTACGTGGCGCAGAGCCGCTCGACGTCGGCCAGCGTGTCGTCGGGGCTGCACGTCACCGGGTTGGTGACCATGCCGGCCTCGGACCGTTTGACCAGGTCGGCCTGCTGGGCCTGCTCCTCGACCGAGAGGTTGCGGTGCAGGATGCCGATGCCGCCCTGCCTGGCCATGGCGACGGCCATGCGGGCCTCGGTCACGGTGTCCATCGCGGCGGAGATCAGCGGGATGGACAGCGTGATGTCCCTGGACAGCCGGGACCGGGTGTCGGCCTCCCCCGGCTGCAGGTCGGAATAGCCCGGCACCAGCAGCACGTCGTCGAAGGTCAGACCTGTCTCGGTGAACTTGGACATGCTGCGGCCCCTCCTGCCGTTGCGCTGAATGAGCCAAGTCTAGGGCCTGTCTCCAAAACAGCCCGCACGGCCTCACCGCTCACCGCGCAACCTCCCCGCGGGCATCCGTATCCGCCGGATCGCCGGCCCCACGGAACCCCGGCACGGGCGTCCGTATCCACCGACGCGCCGTGCGGAACGCCGGCACGCGGTGACCCCGAACACGGATGATGCCGGGAGCACAACGGGCCCCCACGGTCCGTCGTACTCCCGGCATCATCGAAGTGCCGGGGGATGGGACGGTCGGTGATCCGTCCCATCCCCCGGCCACCGGCATCCGGGAGCGGCAGCGCAACACACCACCGAACCCCCCTCCGCGTCCTGATGGCCGAAGCTGCCGCGCCCTTCCTGGATGCCGACGCTAGGTAAAGAATGCGTTACTCACCGGCACATTGCAATGTGCAAACGTGCAATTGCACGAAGTTGCACCAGGCGTCTACCGAGTCGGCGCAACACGCGGACACAGGCGTTATACGGGGTTATCCTCGCGGCACGCCCGTGACCCCCCACCGGAGCCGCATAAAATGCGCAACGAGCCCCGAACCGTGTCCGATCCCTTCGAGACGCTGGGCCTCGACCAGGCTCAGACCGCGCTGTACTCGGCGGTGCTGCGGCTGCACAAGGCCAGCCGCACCGACCTCGCCCAGGCCATGGACGGCCCGGTCGAGAAGGTCGGCCGTCAGCTCGACGACCTCGTGAAACTGGGGGTGATCGACGAGCAGTCCGGCCAATACCTGGCCCGGCACCCCGCGGCCGCGCTCGGCAGGGTGATCGCCGAACGCCTCGACCGGCTGGCCGAGGAGAGTCGCATGATCGACTCGGCACTCGGCTCCATTCGCAGCCTGATCCGCGACTACGACGCCGGACGCGACTACCGCAGCGGCCATTTCACGGTGGAGATGGCCAGCGGCGCCGACGTCCTGTACGAGAGCGTGGTGGGCATCGCCGTGCAGTCTCATTCGCCGCCGATGAAATTACTGACCGCCGTTCCGGACGACCGCACCATGACCGACTTTGCGCGGAAATTTGCGGATCCATGGATCGATGCGCAAAAACGAAACCTTCTCATGGTTCATGCGATCATTCCGGTCTCCAGCCTCGTGCTCCCCGGCGTACGCGACCAGCTCACCGAGCTGACCGAGACAGGTGGCAAGGTACGCACGCTCGACCGGCTGCCGAGTTGGTTCATGACGGCCGGCACCGAGGTCGCCGGCCTGCCCGCCCACTGGGGCGGCAACCTGCCCGACCACGCCTACAACTTCTACCTGGTCCGCACGTCCGTCGTGGTCGGCATGCTCAGCTCGCTGTTCGACGAGCTGTGGGCCCGCGCGCTGCCCCTGCCCTGGAGCGGGCGGGGCGAGGGCATGGTCCAGGTGCTGCGGCTGGCCGCGCAGGGCATGTGCGACGACTCGATCGCCCGCCAGCTCGGGGTGTCGGTGCGTACCGTACGCGCCAGATTCGCCGAGGCCATGACCGAGTTGGGCGCTCAATCCCGCTTCCACGCGGGCGTGGAGGCCGCCAGACGCGGATGGCTGAGGTAAAGCCCACCGCTGGGGCCGCTTCGGTCATATGGTGGGAAGGTGCTGGAAGACGTCCCCCGCGATCCGTTCGCGGACGATCCGAACGACCCTTCCTCAGCGATGGGCGCACTCGACGACGCCGAGCCACTGACGGCGGCCGAACGCGACGAGGCCATCACCGACCTCGCCGACGTCGAGGTCTTCCGCTCCCTGCTCGAACCGCAGGGGGTTCTGGGGCTCGTACTCGACTGCCCGGAATGCGGCGAGCAGCACTTCTTCGACTGGGAGCTGCTGCGCGGCAACCTGAAGCAGATGATCGAGAAAGGCCAGCCACAGGTGCACGAGCCGGCCTTTCACCCTGACCCCGCCGACTACGTCAGCTGGGACTACGCCAGAGGCTATGTCGACGGCGTCATCGACACGGAGGAGCGCCGCTGACCGACGTCTTCGAGCAGCGCGGCCAGCAACCGCGCCGCTGGATCGCCTGAGTCAGGCGTCTGTCCACGACCGAGCGCGTCGAGCAGCGCGTCGGTCTCGTCCTCAGGCGTCAAGCCGACTCCAGCTCGGCCATCTGCCTCAACCTGGCCAGCGCCCGATGCTGGGCGACGCGGACCGCACCCGGTGACATACCGAGTACATTACCGGTCTCCTCGGCCGACAACCCCGACACCACCCGCAGCAGCAGCAACTCGCGCTGATTGTCGGGAAGCCTGGCCAGTAACCGCCTGGCGTGCTCCACCTCGATGTAGCGGACCACCGTCTCCTCAGGTCCAGGCCCGTCGTCGGGCCCGTCGGGCAGATCCTGGGTCGGCACCGCCGAGCGCACCGAACTCCGCAGCGCGTCGGCCACCTTGTGCGAGGCGATCCCGAACACGAACGACGCGAATGGCCGCCCCATGTCGCGGTATCGCGGCAGCGCGGACAACACCGCGATGCACACCTCCTGGGCCACGTCATCGGCAATGTGATATTGCCCTGAAACCCGGCCCAGCCTGGCGCGGCAATACCGCACCACCATCGGACGCAACTCACCGAGCAGAGATTCGATCGCACTGCGATCCCCCTGCACGGCGAGGCTCGTCAGTTCCCTAAGGTCGGAGTCATCCGTCCGTGCCGGAAGTCTCGACGCGAGCCTTACCCCAATTTTGGCGTCGGCGACGCTTCCCTCGCTCACGATAGGCATGATGCCCGCACTGATCCGGCCTGTCGTCATAGCGAACGGCTACGGATTGGTCACATTGAAGCGACGATAACTGTCAGTAATCAACTGACCACACTAAGCCTTAATACTGACATAATATTTCATCCGATAACCCGGAATGCACGACATTTGTCATGCCGCCGACGCTTATCGCCCGTGCTCGGTTTACTCCAACTTTCCACCTTTTCCCCCAATTCCCCCCATCCTGCCGCTCCAGTCCGCGAAAGTCCCTCACTCAACGCGACCCCCCGAACCCACCCACCCCCACAAACATCGGACCCTTCCGCAAATCCACCCCACCATCAACCCCCCCAACCGCCCCGGCTCCCTGCCCGGCCACCGCCCCACCCGACTCCTCCCACCCGGCTCCGCCACACTCCCACCCACCCACCACGGTCGGCACCCTCGCACTCCAGCGAACGCCACCGCCTCCACAGCAACGGGGAACGGGCGACTCCGTCTCCGGGGAAGGGAGGCACCGGGAGTGCGGGGCGATTCGGGCGGGTGTGTGGGACGCCAGGCAGCTCAACTCCGACCTGCCGACCTACGGGGCTGAACCGCAGGGAGCAAGAGTGCTGAACTGCGGGGACATCGGGCTGCTGGAACACCGGACTGCCGGGCCAGGGAGGTGCCGGCGGCCGTGGACGTGACATGGGCCGGGCCGAGGCCAGGTTGCGAGGGCGTCGGGCTGCGGCACTGCTGGTGTGCGAGTCTGCGGGATCTGCAGGCCATGGGCTACGGGGCGCTGAACGGCCGCGCTCAGAAGTACTGCTGACGGCCGTGGGCCGAGCCGGGCTCCGGGCTCCGGGCTCCGGGCGATGGCATGGCAGACCGCCACCCAGCCGTCACCCGTGCCAGCCAGGCCCTGCTCACCCTGCTCACCGTTGTCGCAGCCCACGCACACCCGACACCGCGGTCACCATCGGGGCATCGCTCACCAACCCCGCAGCCCGCAAACACCCCTCCACCACCGCCACCCACGCCCATCACCCCGGACGCGGCCTGCGCCACCACCCCCAATTGCGATCCACGCCGGCCACGTCGCGGGTCGTCGGCCTCGTGGCGTTCCTAGCCTTCGTCGCGCTTGTCGGACCCGCCGGACCCGTCACGCTCGTAGCGTCCGTCGGACCCATCGCGCTCGTCACGTTCGCCATGCTCGGCGTGCTCGTCGCGTTCGCCGTGGTCGGCGCGTCCGGCATGCTCGTCGAGGAGTTCCAGATAGCCCTGCACCGCCTCCCACAGGTGATGCTCCGGATAGCGGCCCAGCCCCCGGTGTTCGCGGCGCCATCGACGGTCCCAGTACGCCGCATGGACCGATCTCAGGTGGTCCAGGGCCGTCTTCAGCTCGGCCTCCACCTGGGCCGGTGGGCGGCGGACGGCGGCCGTCTGCTCGCGGGCCGACTCGAAGCGGCGCTCAGCCAGCGCCTCCAAGACCCCGGGCTCGATCCCGGCCGGCGACCAGAACCGCACGGGCTCACGAATGAGATGATTGGCCACCGGATCACGATGGGAACGCCACCAGTACGCGATCCCGCCCTTGTCCAGGCGCAGGAAGTCCACCAGCCAGGCCGTGCCGGGCGGGTGGGAGCCCCACGACACCTCCTCGGGCGGCAGGTTCAGGACGAAGGCGACCTCGATCGCCTCGATGGGGTCGGCGCCCTCAAGCAGGTCGCCGAAGACGTACGCCTCCCGTAGGAACGGCTCGTCCGCCGGCACGCGCCGGGTCTGCTCGCAGGCCTGCGCGAGCATCCGCAACCGCTCCACAGCCCGCTGGTACCGCATCCGCGCCCACACCCTCCCCGCGTCGAGTCAGCGCCCAGCGTACGTCCTGCTCCCACGCCGCCGGGCGGCTCGGAAACCGTGTCACGGCCCGTACCCGCCGGACGGACACGCCCCAGAACCGCGCCACAGCCCGCACCCCCGCACGGGCAACCCCCGCGAACGTTCACGGCCCGCACCCCCGGACGGGTGCGGGCCGTGAAACGGTCGGACGTGAGGTCAGTGGCCGTGGCCGTGACCGTGGCCCTGGCCGGCGGCCGGGGCCTCCTCCTCGGGCTTGTCCACCACGAGCACCTCGGTGGTGAGCAGCATGCCCGCGATCGACGCCGCGTTCTGCACGGCCGAGCGCGTGACCTTGACCGGGTCGATGACACCCTGGTCGAGCAGGTTGCCGTATTCGCCGGTGGCGGCGTTGAAGCCCTCGCCGGCCTTCAGCTCCGCCACCTTGTGCGTCACCACGTAACCCTCGAGACCGGCGTTCTCGGCGATCCAGCGGGCGGGCTCCACCAGGGCGCGGCGCACGACGCCGACACCGGTGGCCTCGTCGCCCGTCAGGCCGAGGTCGTCGAGCTCCTTGGAGACGTGGATGAGCGCGGAGCCACCGCCGGAGACGATGCCCTCCTCGATCGCGGCGCGGGTCGCGGAGATCGCGTCCTCGAGGCGGTGCTTCTTCTCCTTCAGCTCCACCTCGGTGGCGGCGCCGACGCGCAGCACGCACACACCGCCGGCGAGCTTGGCCAGGCGCTCCTGCAGCTTCTCGCGGTCCCAGTCGGAGTCGGACTGCTCGATGGCAATCTTGATCTCCTTGACGCGGTCCTCGATGGCCTGCGCGTCACCGGCGCCGTCGACGATGGTCGTGGCGTCCTTGGTGACGACGACGCGGCGGGCCGTGCCGAGCACCTCGAGACCGACGTGCTCCAGCTTGAGGCCGACCTCCTCGCTGACGACCTGGCCGCCGGTGAGGATGGCCATGTCCTGCAGCATCGCCTTGCGGCGGTCACCGAAGCCCGGGGCCTTGACGGCCACGGAGGTGAAGGTGCCGCGGATCTTGTTGGTGACCAGGACGGCCAGGGCCTCGCCCTCGACGTCCTCGGCGACCACGAGCAGCGGCTTCTTGGTCTGGGCGATCTTCTCCAGCAGCGGCAGGAAGTCCGCGATGGAGGCGATCTTGCCCTGGGTGAGCAGGATGTAGGCGTCTTCGAGGACGGCTTCCATCCGCTCGGGGTCGGTCACCATGTAGGCCGACAGGTAGCCCTTGTCGAACTGCATGCCCTCGGTGAACTCGAGCTCCATGCCCATGGCGTTGGACTCTTCGACGGTGAGGACACCGTCCTTGCCCACCTTGTCGAACGCCTCGGCGATCAGCTCGCCGATCTTGGCGTCCTGCGCGGAGATCGTCGCGACGTTGGCGATCTCCTTCTTGTCGCCGACCTCGCGGGCGCTGGCGAGCAGCTTGTCGCTGATCTCCTTGGCGGCCTTGTCGATGCCGCGCTTGAGCGACAGCGGCGAGGCGCCGGCGGCCACGTTGCGCAGGCCCTCGCGGACCATGGCCTGGGCCAGGACGGTCGCGGTGGTGGTGCCGTCGCCCGCGATGTCGTTGGTCTTGGTGGCCACTTCCTTGGCGAGCTGGGCGCCGAGGTTCTCGTAGCGCTCCTCCAGCTCGATCTCACGAGCGATGGTCACACCGTCGTTCGTGATCGTCGGCGCACCGAACTTCTTGTCGATGACGACGTTGCGGCCACGCGGGCCGAGGGTTACCTTCACGGCGTCCGCGAGGGCGTTGACACCGCGCTCAAGCGCGCGGCGGGCGTCCTCGTCGAACTCCAGGATCTTCGCCATAACTGAAAGTCCTCTCCTAGCGTCGAAAGCCCCGGCCGCCCTCAAGAGCGCCCGGGGCTCGACACATCCGGCTACTTCTCGATGATCGCGAGAACATCGCGGGCGGAGAGCACGAGGTACTCCTCGCCGCCGTACTTGACCTCGGTGCCGCCGTACTTGCTGTAGAGGACGATGTCGCCCTCGGAGACGTCGAGCGGAATCCGCTTGTCGCCGTCCTCGTCCCAGTTGCCCGGGCCCACCGCGAGGACCTTGCCCTCCTGCGGCTTCTCCTTGGCGGTGTCAGGGATGACCAGGCCGGAAGCGGTGGTCTGCTCGGCCTCAAGCGGCTGAACCACAATGCGGTCGCCGAGCGGCTTAACGGGAACCTTGGTGGCGGTCGTCACGATCGGACCTCCCCTTCAGATTTGAATGATCAGAAGAGGCGACCAGCGGGGCCTGCCGTCGCGGGTGTCAGACCTGCCTCGTCGCACGTTGGCACTCTCAAGGGGAGAGTGCCAACACGAAACATATGCAAGAGGGGCTTGACAGTCAACACGAACGCGTCTGCTCTGAGCGATCAGGCGTCAAAGCCCGGGCCTCGTAATGCTGCTACGTGGACAAATACTCCCATCTCACCCCGTCTGCGGGACGATCCGGGTACGCCGTGGCGCTAACGTCGGACGACGTGGACCTCGACGCCTTCACCGAGCTGCTGACCCCGCGCGGCCAGGAGGCCCTGGCGCGGGCCGGTGAGCTCGCCGGCGCCGACCCGGTCGCCGCCGCCACCACGCTGCGCAGGACGTACGACGCCGCCCTCACCTCCGCCGCGCTCACCCAGGCGGGGCTCAGGGAACGGGCGAAGGCCAAGTTCGGCGAGGACGCGGCGGTGATGTATTTCACGCCGCACGGCCTGGAGCAGTCCACCAGGGCGGAGGTCGCCGAACACCGCGCCCGCCGCCTGCAAACGATGACCCGACGCACATGCGAAGCGCCGACCGGCCCGGAGGCTGAATCGGCGGCCGCACCACCGACCGAACCGGCGGCCGGGAAGGCGCTCCACGTCGTGGACGCCTGTTGCGGCATCGGCGGCGACCTGCTCGCGCTGGCCCGCGCCGGCTGCGCCGTGACCGCCGTCGACACCGACCCGCTGACCGTCGCCGTGGCCGCGGCCAACGCCCGCGCGCTCGGCGTGGACGACCGGGTGACGGTACGCGCGGGCGACGCGGCGCGGATCAGGCCGGAGGAGTACGACGTGCTGTTCGCCGATCCGGCCAGGCGGACCGGCAGGGGCAGGACCTTCGACCCCATGGCCTACTCCCCGCCCTGGCCCGTGGTGCTCGACCTGATCTCCCGCGCGGGCCTGGCCTGCGTCAAGGTCGCGCCCGGCATCCCGTACGAGTTCATCCCCGAGGGCGCGCAGACGGAGTGGGTCTCGTACAAGGGGGAGGTCAAGGAGGCCACGATCTGGACCGGCCAGGGCGGGGGGCGGGGCGGACGCTGGACCGGCCGGGCCGCCGGCCGGCGCGCCACGCTGCTGCCCGGCGGCCACTCCCTCACGGCCGCCGGCGCCACCGCGACGCCCGCCCCGGTCGGCCCCGCCGGCCGGTACGTGTACGAGCCGGACGGCGCCGCCGTCCGCGCCCATCTCGTCGCCGAGGTGGCCGAGCTGGTCGGCGGCAGGCTGCTCGACCCGCTGATCGCCTACATCACCGCGGACGACCCGGTGGACACCCCGTGGGCCACCCGATACGAAATAGAGGACATTCTCCCGTTCTCTCTGAAAAAACTCCGTGCGCTACTCCGCGAGCGACAAATCGGCAATGTCACCATCAAAAAGCGGGGCTCCGCGGTCGACATCGAACGCCTCCGCGCCGACCTGCGCCTCAAAGGCGGAAACTCGGCCGTCGTCATCTTGACCCGCATTCTCGACAAACCATCGGTTCTTCTCTGCAAACCCCTCTCACCTGCCTGAACCCCCAAACTCGGTCATCCGCGCGTTAACAGCGATCTTTCACTTCGGCCCTGACGGACCATGATCGAAAGGCTAAGGTTGGCGGGCGGGAGTTCTCCCCCTTAATGCGGTCACCCGCGTTCTCGCTCTTTCAGATGAACCGGACCAACCCCACCGCTGCGCGGCAGACCGTCGGCGAGCGAAGGAGCTTTCGGTGGACCATTCCAACCACACCACCCTGCTTCAGACGGGCGCGCATGACGCCGTACCCAAGAGGATGCGCGACCTGCTCGCGCGTGCCGCCCAGGACCACGTCTACGAGCAGCGCACGCAGGGCGCCGTGCTCGACGAGATCCGCCAGCGGCTCGAAGGCATGGAGTGGCTGCTGCGCGAGGTGCGCGAGCGCGAGCTGGGCGGGCTCAGCGGCACGCTGGAGTCGGTGAGCGGGCGGCTGGACGAGATCTCCGCCAAGCCGCCGATGTGGGCGGAGGGCCTGGCGCAGCACGTCGAGGCCGTACGCGACCACGTGGACGCCGTGGGCGCCAGGGTGGGCGAGGTGGACGCGAGGGTCGGCGACGTGGACGCCAGGATGGCCCCCGTCTCCGAGTTGCCCAGCCTGTGGGCCGACCTCGGCACCGTGGGCGAGAGCGTGGACGAAGCCCTCGGCAAGCTGCAGTCGGTGCTCGACACCACCGACGGCATCACCAAGGGCATGTCCGACTTCTCCGCCAAGCTGGCCACCCTCAACTCCAGCATGGAGGCCGCTGCCAGCCGCTTCACCCGGCTCGACAAGTCGATGTCCGATCTGACCACCCGTACCGACCGGGTCGAGGTCGCGATGAGCGACCTGTCGGAAAACGTCAGCGAGCAATTGCGGAGCACCACCGACCAGCTGACCGGTCAGGTCGAGGCAAGCGAGCAGCGCGTCAGCGCCCGGCTCGACGAGGCCGACCAGCGGCTCACGACCCGGCTGGAGCAGACCGACCAGCGCCTCGCGGTCCGGCTCGACGAGACCGACCAGCGCCTGGCCACGGCGCTCCTGGAGGCCGACGAACGCCTGGTCAGCCGGCTCAAGGAGGCCGACGAGCAGCTCACCGGCCGCCTGACCGGCGTCGAGCAGCGCCTGACGACCAGGCTCGACGAGACCGACCAGCACCTCGCGGTGCAGCTCGGCGAGAGCGAGCAGCGCCTGACGGCCCGCCTCAGCGGCGTGGACGCCCGCCTCGACCGGGCCGAGGGCAGGCTGCAGGGGCTCGACTCCCGGCTCACCGGGTTCGACAGCCGGCTGGAGTCGGCGGACGAGGGCCTGGCCGACATCGACACCAGGCTCGACGGCCTCGACGGCCGGATCGGCGGGGTCGACCAGCGGCTGCTGTCCATGGACGGCCGGCTCGGCGCCGTGGACAAGCGGCTGGGCACCCTGGACGGCCACCTGGGCCGCCACGACGACCGCTTCGACGCGCTCGACGTACGCGTGGACGCCCGCTTCGCCTCGCTCGACGAGCGCATGGCCACCACCGACCAGCACGTCAGCGAGACCGCCACCCGCAACGAGGGCCGCTTCAACAAGCTCGACAACCAGATCGACGCCATCGACGAGCGGCTCGGCGAGGCCGAGGAACACATGAGCAGCCGCTTCGACGCCGTCGACGGTCACTTCGGCGGGCTCGACACCCGCTTCAACGGCCTCGACACCCACCTCAACGGCCTGGCCACCCGCGCCGAGCAGGCGGGCGCGCACCTGGAGTCGGTCGACGACCGCATCGAGGCCGTCAACCAGCGCATGACCCAGCTCCCCGCCACGCTGGCCATCCCCGAGCAGGTCGGCGAGCTGATCCAGACTCACTCGGGCGAGCAGGCCGAACGTCTCGCCGCCGCGACCGAGACGCTCACCGAGCTGGTACGGTCCCGCCCCGACCACGACGAGCTGGCCGGCACGGTGTCCGGCATCGTCAACCCCGCGACCGAAGACCTCAACAAGCGGCTGGGCGCGCTGGAGGAGACCATGCTGGCCCTGGCCGAGGCTCTCCTCCGCCCGACCCGCCCCAAGGACTGAGCGCCCCAGGGGCTGCTCAGCCCAAGGACCGCGCGGCCCGCTCCCGTTCCGCCCTCACCGCGCCGGCGGGGGCGGCGGGCGGTCGGGTCAGACGTGCACGGTCGTGATCGGCAGCGACGAGTCGGCCGGGATCTCCAGCGTCGACGGCGTGACCCCGGCCGCCACCAGGTCGGACCCGAGCGCCGCGACCATGGCGCCGTTGTCGGTGCACAGCCCGGGACGGGGCACCCGCAGCCGCACGCCGGCCGCCTCGCACCGCTCCTGGGCCAGCGCCCGCAGCCGCGAGTTGGCCGCCACCCCGCCCCCGATCAGCAGATCGTGCACGTCATATTTCCGGCACGCCTGCAACGCCTTACGGGTCAGCACGTCGACTACGGCCTCCTGGAACGAGGCGGCCACGTCAGGCACGTGCACGGACTGCCCGGACGCCTCGCGGGCCTCGACCCACCGGGCGACGGCCGTCTTGAGCCCGGAGAAGGAGAAGTCGAGCGTGCCGTCGTCGATCTTGCCGCGCGGGAACGCGATGGCCGCCCCCGACCCGTCGCGGGCGGCCCTGTCGATGTGCGGGCCGCCGGGGAAGGGCAGCCCCAGCACCCGCGCGACCTTGTCGAACGCCTCGCCGGCCGCGTCGTCCACGGTGGAGCCGAGCGAGATCACGTCGTCGGCGACGTCGGGCACGAGCAGCAGCGACGAGTGACCGCCGGAGACGAGCATGGCGATGCACGGCTTGGGCAGCGGCCCGTGCTCCAGCTGGTCGACCGCGACGTGGGCGGCCAGGTGGTTGACGCCGTAGAGGGGCACGCCGAGGCCGAGCGCGTAGGACTTGGCCGCGGCCACGCCGACCAGCAGCGCCCCGGCGAGACCGGGCCCGGCCGTCACGGCGATGGCGTCGATGTCGGAGAACTTCAGCCCGGCCTCGGCCAGCGCGGCCTCCACCGTGGGCGTCATGGCCTCCAGGTGGGCGCGCGAGGCGACCTCAGGCACCACCCCGCCGAACCTGGCGTGCTCGTCCATGCTGGAGGCGATCGTGTTGGCCAGGAGCGTGTGGCCGCGCACGATGCCGATGCCGGTCTCGTCGCAGGACGTCTCGATGCCCAGGACCAGGGGTGTGTCAGTCACCAAGCTTCCTTCTCATCATGATCGCGTCGGTGCCGTCGTCGTAGTAGCGGCGGCGGGTGCCGATCTCCTCGAACCCGAAATGCCGGTAGACCGCCTGCGCGTGGGGATTGTCGGCGCGTACTTCCAGGAAGATCTCGCGCGCGCCACGGCGGGTCGCCTCGGCCAGCAGCTCGGTCAGCATCGCGCTGCCGAGACCGATGCCCTGGTGTTTCTCCAGCACGGCGATGGTCTGCACGTCGGCCTGGTCGGCCGCGGCGGCCAGGCCCGCGTAGGCCACGATCTCGTCGTCCACGGTGACCACCACGTAGTGGCGGGTGCGGGGCATGTCGGCCAGCTCGCCGCGCATCATGCCCTCGCTCCAGGCGTCGAGCGGGAACGTGGCGCGTTCGATCGCCATCACGGCCGGGAGGTCGGCCTCGGTCATCGGCCTGAGTTTCACGCCGTCACCTTCTTGGGCGCGCCAGGCACGACGGCGTCGGGTCTGCGCAGGTAGATCGGTCGCGGGGGGTCGAGCGGCACGCCCTCGCCGAGCCGGAGCGCGGCCAGGGCGGCCAGGGCGCCCGCGTAGGGGTAGGGCGGCGCGTCGCCGCCGTCGCCGAGCCGGTCGAGCTAGAGCCCGGCGCCCGCGCCGACGACCGGCAGGCCCTGGACGGGCACGTCGGCGGGCCGGTCGACGAGGGGGCCCTCGGCGCGGGTGCGGCAGTCGGTGTAACGCGCCCAGAACACCTCTTTGCGCCGCGCGTCGGTGGCCACCAGGAAGGGCTCACCGAGCCCGGAGGCGTAGGCGACGGCGTCGAGCGTGCAGATCCCGTACGCGGGCACGCCCAGCGTGGTCGACAGGCCCTGGGCGGTCATCAGCCCCACCCGGAGCCCGGTGTAGGGGCCCGGCCCGCTGCCGGCCACGACGGCGCTCACCTCGCGCAGCCGCGCGCCCGCCTCGCTCAGCACGGACTCGATGGTGGGCACGAGCAACTCGCCGTGGCGCCGGGCGTCGATCGTGGTCGACTCGGCGAGCACGCGCTCCCCGTCGTGGAGCGCGGCGGTGACGGCGGGGGTTGCGGTATCAAAGGCCAGGACCAGCACGACTGTTTAGCCTACCCGCCGCCGGGGCCGTGCCTGGCCGGTACGCGGTTTCACGCCTGTCCGGCGCTCAGACCTGGGAGGCGTACACGATGATGTTGTCGAGATATTCGCCCGTGGCGTAGTCGAACTTGCCGCCGCAGGTGACCAGCTTCAGCCCGTCCTCCAGGTAGACCCGATCGCTGGGGAAGCTGTCCTTGTGCACCTGCTCGATCGAGTCCACCTTGTACGACACGACCTTGCCGTCGCTGCGTTCGACCTTGACGGTCTGGCCCTTGCGTAACTGCCTGAGCTTGTAGAAGACGGCGGGGGCGGTCTTGGTGTCGACGTGGCCGATGATCACCGAGGGGCCCTTCTCGCCGGGCACCGCGCTGCCGGTGTACCAGCCGGCCACCTTCGGCTTCTCGTACGGCGGCAGCTCGACCTCGCCGTTCTTCTGCAGGCCGAGCTTCATCAGCTGGGCCTCCACCTCGATCGAGGGGATGTCGATGCTCTTGGGTACGACGGCGGCGGCGGGCTTGGTCGTGCCGGTCTCCATGTTCTTGCCGAACATGACCAGCACCAGGCCCGTGACGGCGCCCGCGAGCACCACCCGTCCTGCTCGGGCCATGGGTCAGGCCCGGTTGCGCCGCTTGACCGCGAAGCCGATGCCTCCGGCCAGGGCCAGGGCGATCAGCGCGCCGGCCGGGCCGAGCGGGATGGAGGACTCTTCCGAGGCGTCCTGGGCGTACGTGCCGCCGCCGCCGGCCCGTGGCGCCCTGGTGGGCACCGTACGGGTCGGCTCGGGCTCGGACTCGGCCGCGGCCACCCTGAGCGTGGCCCTGCCGATGTCGTTGGTGCCGTCGCACTTGACGTCCACGCGGTAGCTGCCGCGCCGGATCGTTCCCGAGACCTGCGCCTCGCCGCGCACCCACGGGGAGCCGGCGGTCGTGCCGGTCGGGGTGGGGCTGGCCGAGGCCGCCGGGACCGGGTTGAGCGTGACGCCGTTGACGAACGCCCTGGAGGTGGCCGTGCCGGTGTGGGCGGGGCCACCGGTCGGGACCGGGCAGTTGGCCAGGATCCACACCCTGGACGTCTCGCCGGCGGTGACGCGGTCGGGGTTGAGCTGGACGTTGATGGTCGGCCTGGTGGTGGTCGTGCGCGGGGTGGCGGTCGCGGTGGTCGTGGGTGAGACGGTGGTGGTGGCCGTGCCGCTGGGCGTGGCGCTCGGTGTGGCTGTTGGATCGGAATCGGCCGAGGCCGTGCAGCCGGTCAGACCGACCACGACGATGGCTCCCGCGTACGCGACACGCCTGACCCTGAGCACCGGCCGCACCCCACTTTGCCGTCTTACAACCCAGCATCCACCAAAATTGTGGATGTCGCCCCTCCTGATACCCAGAAATTCTGGGCGAATCCCTGACCAACGATCATGATTTAAATCATCGGCCCGGTACGTCAAGGGTGCCAGCCATACCGGGCTTTGACCGTCGTTTTACTCTTCTGGCGGATCAGACGGCGTGTCGCTCCACCGGGAGCCCACGCCGCGCAGGGTCACGATGCGGGCCTCGTCGCCCGCCTCGTCGCCCGCCTCGCGGTCGATGTGGATCTCCAGCCGGTCTTCGGCCAGCCCTTCGACCAGGCCCTCGCCCCACTCGACGACGGTGACCGAGTCTTCCAGCGAGGCGTCCAGGTCGAGATCGTCGACCTCCAGGTCACCGCCGAGCCGGTAGGCGTCCACGTGGACGAGTGGCGGGCCCTGGCGCAGCGAGGGATGCACCCTGGCGATCACGAAGGTGGGCGAGGTGATCGGGCCGCGTACTTTCAGCCCTTCGGCGATGCCCTGCACGAGCGTGGTCTTGCCGGCGCCGAGCGGGCCGGACAGGACGAGCAGGTCTCCCGGGCGCAGCCTGGCGGCCAGGCGGGCGCCGTAGGCGCGCATGTCTTCCGGTGTGGCCAGTCGTGTCACCGCTCTGCCTCCTTCGCACCAGGCGCGATCAGGCGCGTCACAGCTCCACCCGCTTCAGCAGGTCGCGCAGCGCGTCGTTGACGACGCCCGGCCGCTCCAACTGGATCAGGTGCGAGGTGTCGGGCACCTCGGTGAGCTGGGCCCTGGGCAGCGCGGCGGCCATCGCCTTGCTGTGGTCGGGCGGGGTCAGCCAGTCGCGGTCGCCGACCAGGATCGCGGTGGGCACCGGATCGAGCACGTCGAGGGCGGAGAGCTTGTCGTGGTTCATCAGCGCCGGGTAGAAGTCGGCGACCACCTCGGTCGGGGTCGCCCTGATCATCGACTCGGCGAAGTCGACCACGGTCGGGCTGACGTTCTTGGAGTCGCCGAAGCCGACGAACCGGGTGATCAGGAACGCGATGTCGCTGCCCGCGTGGCGGGCCCTGTCGGCCAGGGCGCCCCGCTTGCCCAGCATCGACACGGTGGTGGGGGCCACCTTGTGCACGACCTTGGACAGGATCGCGGGCAGGCCCAGCGTGAGCTCGGCGAGCTTGCCGGCCGAGGTCGAGATGAGCGACACCGCGCGGATCTTGTCGCCGAACAGGCCGGGGTGGCGGTCGGCCAGCGCCATGATCGTCATGCCGCCCATGGAGTGGCCGACCAGCACGCACGGGCCGGGCACGAACTGCTCGATCACCTCGGCGAGGTCCTCGCCCAGGCGGTCGATCGTGCTGTCGTCGGCGCCGGCCCGCTGGGAGCGCCCGTGGGAGCGCTGGTCCCACAGGACGATCCGGTAGTTTTCCCGCAGGTCCTTGCGCTGGTAGTGCCAGGATTCGAGGTTGAGGCAGTAGCCGTGGCAGAACACGACCGTCAGCGGCGCGTCGTCGGGGCCGTCGATCACGATGTGCAGCGCCTTGCCGTCGGAGGTGACGAGGGTGCGCTCCCTGCCGCGCAGCTCGCCGAACGGCTCGCTCGCCTCGGTGTCGGGGCGCAGCCTGATGCGGCCGACCGCGTAACGCTTGGCCAGCGCCGCCGCCGCGACACCGGCGGATGCCGCACCGACGAGCGCGCCGGCGATTCCCACCCTGCGCCGTGTTGTCGTCGTCATGTCCCCGATCCTTCTCCGCTCATGGCAGCCGCGATGTGCCCGCCGTCACCCTCGATAGACCCTGGGCACCCGCGCACCGATCCTGGTCACGATCTCATGCGTGATCGTGCCGAGGGAATCCGCCCACTCCTGAGCGGTCGGCTCGCCGTCGTCGCCCGGCCCGAACAGCACGACCTCGTCACCCGCCGCCAGCGGGTGGTCGCCCATGTCGATCATGAACTGGTCCATGCACACCCGGCCGGCGATCGGCCTGCGGCGCCCGCCCGCCAGCACCTCGGCCCGCCCCGTCGCGTGCCGGAGTATGCCGTCGGCGTACCCGAGCGGGACGACGCCGAGCGTGGTCTCGCGGTCGGTGGTGTAGAGGTGGCCGTAGGAGACGCCGGAGTCTTCAGTGACCCGCTTGGCCAGCCCGACCCTGGCCACGAGCGTCATCGCCTGCCTGAGGCCGAAGTCGCCCAGCTCGGGGACGGGGCTCAGGCCGTACATCGCGATGCCGCTCCTGACCATGTCGTAGCGGGCCTCGGGCAGCGTCATCGTCGCGGCCGAGTTGGCGATGTGCCTGATCACGTGGGAGCCGCCGGCGCCGGCCTGCTCGGCCAGCTTCAGCGCCGTCTCGAACGCCTCCAGCTGCCTGGCGATCGACGGATGGCCGGGGATGTCGGCGCAGGCGAGGTGGGACCAGAGGCCGGCGATCTCGACGACGCCCTCGGCGCGCAGCTCCAGCGCCCTGGCCAGCAGCGCCGGCCAGGCGGCCGGTGGCGAGCCGCCCCTGCTCATGCCGGTGTCGGCCTCCAGGTGCAGCGTCGCGGTGCGGCCAGTGCGGCGGGCGGCGGCGGCGATCTCGTCGAGCAGTCGCACGTCGGAGGCCGACAGCTCGACGTCGTGGGTCAGCGCCTCGTCGAGCGGCTCGTCCGGGGTGATCAGCCAGGACAGCACCGGCGCGGTCACGCCGGCCTCGCGCAGGGCGAGCGCCTCCCTGATGAACGCGGTGCCGAGCCGGCTCACCCCGGCGCGCAGCGCAGCCTCGGAGACCGGCACCAGGCCGTGCCCGTAGGAGTCGGCCTTGACCGCGGCCATGAGCTCGGCGCCGCCGGCGGCTTCCTTGATCAGGGTCACGTTGTGCCTGATGGCGGCCAGGTCGACCCGTGCCTCGGCGGGCGTGGCGGGCGGAGAGTACATCCTTCTAGTGTGGCAGCTCGCGCACGTGCTCGGGCGCCGTTCTCACCGCCGGCCTCTTCGAGACGGCGCTGGTCACGGCCCTCAGCCCTGTCACGAGACCGCGCTGGTCGCGGCCCTCATTCCCGTCATGAGGCCGCGCCGGTCACGGCGCGGATCGCCGCGGGAACCGCCGTGGCCACGTCGGCCGCCGCGAGGGGCGCGCCGTCGGCGGCCAGCCGGCCGGCCACGCCGTGCAGGAACGCGCCGCACGAGGCGGCGTCGTAGCAGCTCAGCCCCTGGGCGAGCAGCGCGCCCGAGATGCCGGCCAGCACGTCGCCGGTGCCGCCGGTGGCCAGCCAGGAGGTGCCGGTGACGTTGACCCGTACCGGCCGCGCGTCCTCGGCCACCACGGTGGTCGAGCCCTTGAGCAGCACGGTCACGCCCAGCTCGGCCGCGGCCCTGCGGACGTGCGCGAGCCTGGCCGCCTCGATGTCGTCGCGCTCGGCCCTGATCAGCCTGGCCAGCTCACCCGCGTGCGGCGTGAGCAGCACGGGCGCGTCACGGCGCAGCAGCCCGGGGTCGCGCGCCACCAGCGTCAGGGCGTCGGCGTCGACCAGTACGGGCACGCCGGAGCCGAGCACCCTGGCCGCCAGCTCGTGCGCCCAGTCGTCGGTGCCGAGCCCGGGACCGAGCACCCATGCCTGCACCCGCCCGACGTGATCGATGGTCGGCTCGTCGAGCGGCGTCACCACGGCCTCAGGCCAATGGGCGCGCACCTGCGCGACGGGCCCTTCGCGACCGGCGTAACGCACCATGCCGGCGCCCGCCCGCAGCGCGCCCCCCACGGCCAGCACGGCGGCGCCGGTGAACTGGTCGCTGCCCGCCGCCACCCCCAGCACCCCCCTGCGGTATTTGTCCGACTCAGCGCCCGGCCTGGGCATGAGGATGTCCACGTCGCCGCCGCTCAGCGCGGCGACGTCGGGATCGGGCACGTGCTCGCCCAGCCCGATGTCCACCAGCCGGACGTCCCCCGCGAAGGAGGCGCCAGGATCGACCAGCAGCCCCGTCTTGTACGCCCCCATGGTCACGGTCACCTTGGCCCTGACCGCCGCGCCCGCCACCTGCCCGGTGCTCGCGTCCACCCCGCTGGGCACGTCGACGGCCACGATCCGGCCGGAGGCCGCGTTCGCCGCCTCGGCCAGGCGCGCGTACGGCTCCCGCAGCGCCCCTGAGGCGCCGATCCCCACGAGACCGTCGATGATCAGCTCGGCCCGCCCGAGCTCCTGCGCCTCGACGACCCGCCCGCCCGCGTCGAGCAGCGCCCGCAACCCCGCCTCGTGCGTCTTGGACCCGGCAAGCACGGCGCCCACCCACGCGCCCCGCCTGGCCAGCCGCTCACCCGCGTAGAGCGCGTCGCCGCCGTTGTCACCGCTGCCGACGAGCAGCACGACCCGTCTCCCGTAGACCCGCCCGAGCAGGTCGGCACAGACGGCGGCGAGCCCGGTGGCGGCCCGCTGCATCAACGTCCCCTCGGGCAACAGCGCCATGAGCGCGTGCTCAGCGCCTCGGATCTGGTCAGCGGTGTAGGCGGTCTTCATGTTTTCACCCTTCGGCGATCACGTACGCGATGGCCACGCCCGCGTCGTGGCTGAGTGAGACGTGCCACCGCTTGACCCCCAGCTCGTACGCCACCTCGGCCACCTTCCCCGAGACCCGCAACTCGGGCTTGCCCAGCTCATCACAGTGAACCTCGGCCTCCAGATGACCAAGCCCCTTCGGCGCGCCGAGCGCCTTGGCCACCGCCTCCTTGGCGGCGAACCTGGCGGCCAGGGAGTGCACCGCCAGCGGCCGCTCGACCTCGGTGAACAGCCGGTCCCTGAGCTGCGGCGTACGATCGAGCGCGGCCTCGAAGCGGGCGATGTCGACGACGTCCACGCCGATTCCCAGGATCATCGTCCCAGCCTACTCAGAACGGCCCGCGCTCCCACGGACCCCAGATCGCGATCGACATACCCTGCCTGGCCTGCACGTTGACGTAAAGAGTGTGACCGCCGGGGCCGAAGGTGGAGCCGGCGAACTCGGCGCCCGCGTCGTCGGCGATCGGCTGCAGCCGGCAGAAGTCGAAGATCTGCCCCGCCTTGCTGAGGCCGCGCAGGTAGTTGTCGCCGTCGCCGTCCTCGCACAGCACCAGCGTGCCGCGCCTGCTGGCGGTGACGTTGTCGGGCAGGTCGAGCACCGACGCGCGGGGCGATTCGTAGGCGAGCTTGAGCCGGCCGCTCCACGTCTCGTACGCCCACACCTGCCCTCGCCCGTCGCCGAACCCGTCGGGCGCGGTGTCGCCCGGCGCGGTGGCCCCGCCCTGGGTGGAGACGAAGTAGATCGTCCCCTGGTGGTGGACCGCCCCCTCCAGCCGGGAGAAGATCGCCGCCCCTTTGGCCCTGCCCTGCTTGCCCACGGCCTGGACGGCCACGTCGTTGTCCGGCCTGCCCTTGAAGTCGGGGTCGGGGTCGTCGATGTCCACCCACGTGGCCGCGTACGTGGCACCGGGCTCCTGCCCCTCGGACAGGTCCTTGCGCTCCGCGCCCTTGACGGCGAGCATCTGCAGCCGGCCGCCGTCGAGCAGCCGTCCCGCCAGGATCGGATGCTTGGGCGGCAGGTAGCGGTAGAAACCGGACGGGAAGCCGAAGTTGTCCTCGGTCAGGTAGATGGCGCCGGAGGAGGGGTCGAAGGCGGCCGACTCGTGCGGGAAGCGCCCGGCGGCCCTGATCGGCCTGGCGCTGGCGGCGCGCCCGATCGGCACCTCGAAGAGGTAGCCGTGCTTGCGGGTCAGCTTGGAGTTGTCGCCGCCGGAGAAGTCGTCGCCCACGTCGGGCCCGTTGACGGTCTCCTCGCAGGTCACCCAGGCGCGCCAGGCCATGGGGCCGCCCGAGCAGTTCATCATGGTGCCGGTGAGCGAGGGCCGGCTCTCGATCACCTCGCCGTAGCGGGTGACCCGCAGCGTCGAGGTGCCGCCGCCGGCCATCGGGTCGTACGCCTTGTCCTTGTCGCCGAACGCGCCCACGGGCCCGTTGACCTCGTGGTTGCGGATCAGCACGGCGCTGCCCTTGGGGCCGGAGAAGGCCGCCATGCCGTCGTGCCTGCCCGGCACGGTGGACCCGTCGTCGAACTTGTCGCCGGCCACGCTGAAGGAGCGGTATTTGAAGCCGTCGGGCAGGTGCAGCCGCACCTTGCCGTCACGCAGGTCCTTGACGGGGCGCAGCGGGCCGTAGCCGGGCACGGGCTCGGCCCCGCCCTTGGCTCCGGCGCAGGCGACCCCGGCGAAGGGCCCGGCGATGCCGGCGACGACGTTGGAGATGAAGCGACGACGGTCCACGGATAACCTCCCGTCCGGACAGTAGCCGCCCGCGATCCGTTTCAGCACGGCTTCGGCAAGACCAGTTCTCTTTCCCCGATCGCGGTCGCGGTAATCCCACGTCTTCGTCCACAGGCTGTGGATCGAGGGGTGACCCCCCGCCCATGATCCGGTTCGTCCCGCATCGCTACGCTGCCTAGGTGAACAACGGCTACGTGGACCTGAGCAGGGAGCAGTGGAGTGAGCTCCGCAAGAACACGCCCTTGACTCTCACCGCAGACGAGCTGGAAGAACTACGCGGCCTCGACGACCCCATCGACCTCACCGAGGTCACCGACATCTACCTCCCCCTGACCCGGCTGCTCAACCTGCACTTCACCGGGTCCAAGCAGCGCAGCAGCGTGCTGAGCGCGTTCCTCGGCCATCCCGAGCATCGCGTCCCCTACATCCTGGGCATCGCGGGCAGCGTCGCGGTCGGCAAGTCGACCACCGCCCGCCTGCTGCACACCCTCCTCGCCCGCTGGCCCGAGCACCCGCGCGTGGAGCTGATCACCACCGACAGCTTCCTCTACCCCAACGCGATGCTCGAATCCAGGAAGATCATGCATCGCAAGGGCTTCCCGGAGAGCTACGACCGGCGGGCCCTGGTCAGGTTCGTGGCGGAGGTGAAGGCGGGCGTGGCCGAGGTGCACGCACCCGTCTACAGCCACCTTGAGTACGACATCGTCCCCGGCGCCAAACAGACCGTGAAAAATCCTGACATCTTGATCATCGAGGGGCTCAACGTCCTCCAACCGGCCCCGCCCACGTCCCTCGCGGTCAACGACTACTTCGACTTCTCCATCTACGTGGACGCCAAGGTCGAGGACATCCGCACCTGGTACGTCGACCGCTTCCACAAACTGCGCCGTACGGCCTTCGAAGACCCGAAGTCGTACTTCCGGCACATCGCGGAGATGTCGCACGAGGAGGCCACGGCCTTCGCGGTCAACGTCTGGCGCGACATCAACGAGCGCAACCTGATCGAGAACATCGCCCCCACCAGGGGCCGCGCGGACCTCGTCCTCAAGAAGGGCGCCGACCACTCGGTACGGCGGGTACGCCTCCGCCAGACATGAAGACCTCCTCGAACAGGTAACGCCCGAACCTGCCCGCACACTCCTGGTCGTCGATGTCCGCGAACCAGCACTCCTCACCATGGTCGTGACATATGAACGCGATCATGCGAAAAAGCCTCGCGTATCCGCGTCAACACATCGTCAACGTCCGATCGACGACAATGGTCACGTGCTGCATCTGCGACTGATCGTCCCCACCGCGCGCACCGACGAGGCGACGGCGGTGTTGGAAGACTGCTCCGGCGTCACCAACATCGTCGTCCTGCCGGGCGCGGCCCGCGACCCGCGGGGCGACGTCGTACTCTGCGACGCGGCCAGAGAGTCGGCCAACGAGGTGCTCGGCCGGCTGAAATGGCTGGAGACCGAGGGCTCCATCGCGGCCGAGCAGATCGAGCTGTCGCTGTCGGAGGCCGCGCGCGACGCCGTCCACGAGGCGCCGGGCGAGCCGGACGACGCGGTGATCTGGGAGCAGTTGTCGCAGAAGGTCTACGCCGATTCCCGCATCACCTGGGCCTACCTGGCCTTCCTGGCCATCGCCACCCAGCTCTCCGGCATCGCGGTGCTGCAGGACTCCATCATCCTCATTGTCGGCGCGATGGTGCTCGGGCCCGAGTTCGGCGCGGTCGCGGCCATCTGCTTCGGCCTGCTGCACCGCAACGGCCACCTGGTCGTCAACGCGCTCAGGACGCTGGTCGTCGGGTTCGGGGTGGCGATGGCGATCACGTACGCGTGCGCGCTCGTCTCGTACCGGCTGGGCTGGATCGTCCCCGGCGACCTCGACACCAGCGCGGAGTTCCAGTTCATCGTCAAGCCCGACCGCTGGTCGTTCATCGTCGCGCTGCTGGCCGGCTCGGCGGGGGTGCTGTCGATCACGGCGGGCAAGTCGTCTGCCCTGATCGGCGTGTTCATCTCGGTCACCACGGTCCCCGCGGCCGGCTACGTGGCGGTCGCCTCGGCTCTGGGCGACTGGAGCGAGGTGGCGGGCTCGGTCGCCCAGCTCGCGCTCAACCTCGCCGGGATGATCATCGCGGGCACTCTCACCCTCCTGGTCCAGCGGAAATTCTGGCCTCAAGTAGGACGTCGTTCATCCGTCTGACTGAGGCGCGGCGCGTGAGCGCCCCGGTAGTGTCCGGCTCATGCACATCCTCGCCACCGAGGGGCTGACCAAACGCTTCCCCGCCGTCACCGCGGTCGACCAGCTCACGGTCACCGTGGGCCCCGGGGTCACCGGTCTGGTCGGGGCGAACGGCGCCGGCAAGTCGACGCTGATCAAGATCCTGCTGGGCCTGCTGCCGCCGTCCGGCGGCGGCGCGCGCGTGCTCGATCTCGACGTCACCGCGCGCGGCGCCGACATCCGCAGGCTCGTCGGTTACATGCCCGAGCACGAATGCCTGCCCCCCGACGTCTCCGCCACCGAATTAGTCGTCCATTTCGCCCGGATGTCCGGGCTGCCCCGTACGGCCGCCCGCGAACGCGCCGCCGACGTGCTGCGGCACGTCGGGCTGGCCGAAGAGCGTTACCGGCCCGTCGGCACCTACTCCACCGGCATGAAGCAGCGGGTCAAGCTGGCCCAGGCGCTCGTCCACGACCCGAAGCTGATCTTCCTCGACGAGCCCACCAACGGGCTCGACCCGCGCGGGCGCGACGAGATGCTGACGCTGATCAGGCGCATCGGCACCGAGTTCGGCATCAGCGTGCTGGTCACCTCCCACCTGCTGGGCGAGCTCGAACGCATCTGCGACCATGTGATCGTCATCGACGCGGGGCGGCTGCTGCGCTCGTCCGCGATCGGGGAGTTCACACAGGTCACGCAGACCGTCGAGGTCGAGGTGGACGAGGGTCTCGACGATCTGGCCGCCCACCTGTCCGCCGGTGGCCAGACCGTCTCGCGGCAGGGACGCCTGCTGGTGGTCAAGGTGACCAAGCCCGAGTCGTACGACGCCATCCGCGACGCCACCGCCGAGCTGGGCCTGTGTCTCATCCGCCTCGAACAGGGACGCCACCGCATCGAGGACGTCTTCAGGGACGAGGTCGCACATGTCTGAGATCTACGACATCGGATATCGCCACTACGACGGCCCCCGGCTCGGCCGCGGCTACTCGACCAGGGCGCTGACCGTGCACAGCCTGCGCGGCGTCTTCGGTCTCGGCCGTCCCGCGCGCAGCAAGATCGTGCCGTTCGCGCTGGTCGGCATCATGTTCATCCCCGCGATCGTGAGCATCGCGATCATGGCCCTGGCCCAGCAGCGCGGCATCCCCTACAGCGGCTTCGCGGTCGTCATGCAGGCCGTGGTGGCGATCTTCCTGGCCGCGCAGGCCCCCGCGGTCGTCGCGCCCGACCTGCGCTACCGCGTGCTGCCGCTCTACCTGTCGCGGCCGGTCTCGATCACCGAGTACGTCGGCGCGAAGGTCGCGGCGATGACCGTGGCGGTGTTCGCGCTGATCGCGGCGCCGCTCACGCTGGCCTACGTGGGCGAGCTGGTGGTCGACATGCCCGGCCCGCCGGCCACCGGCGAATACCTGGGCGCGATGCTGATGGCGCTCGTGCTGGCCCTGCTGCTGTCGGCGTTCGGGCTGGCCCTGGCCTCGTTCACGCCGCGGCGCGGGCTCGGCGTGGCCTCGGTGATCACGGTCTACCTGCTGTCGTCGGCGTCGGTGCCGGTGATCTACGCCACCTTCGCCGAGACCGGCAACGTGGAGACGGCCAAGTGGGCCTGGCTGGCGAACCCGTTCTGGCTGGTCGACTCCGTCCAGAGCTGGCTGTTCGGCACCCCGCCGCACTCCATCGAGGGCGACTACCCCAACGGGCCCGCCTCGGCGTTGCTCCTCGTGGTGCTGATCGCCGTCGGCCTGCTCGCCCTGGCGCTGCGCTACAGGAAGGCGGCCGCGCGATGAAGATCGAGCTCTCGCAGGTTTCCCGCTGGTACGGCAACGTCGTGGCGGTCAACGACGTCACGATGACCATCGGACCCGGCGTCACGGGGCTGCTCGGGCCGAACGGCGCGGGCAAGTCGACGCTCCTGCACATGATGGCCGGCTTCCTGGCCCCGTCGGGCGGCTCGGTCACGCTGGACGGCACCAGGGTCTGGAAGAACCACCACATTTACCGAAACATCGGCCTAGTTCCTGAAAGAGAGGGCGTGTACGGCTTCCTGACCGGCTGGCAGTTCGTCCTCTCGGCCGCCCGCCTGCACAACCTGCCCGACCCGATCGAGGCCGCCCGCAAGGCCCTGGCCACGGTCGAGATGGAGGAGCCGAAGGACCGGCGCGTGGAGACGTACTCCAAGGGCATGCGCCAGCGCGTCAAGGTCGCCGCCGCCCTCGTCCACGACCCGGATGTGCTCCTGCTCGACGAGCCGTTCAACGGCATGGACCCGCGCCAGCGCCTGCACCTCATGGACCTGATCCGCACGATGGGCACGGGCGGCAAGACGATCCTGTTCAGCTCCCACATCCTGGAGGAGGTCGAGCGGGTCGCCCAGCACATCGAGGTGCTGGTCGCGGGCCGGCACGCGGCGTCGGGCAACTTCCGCGAGATCCGGCGGCTGATGACCGACCGGCCCCACCTGTTCATGATCCGCTCCAGCGACGACAGGCGGCTGGCCGCGGCCCTGGTCCGCGACGACTCGACCGGCGGCATCACGCTGCGCCCCGACGGGCTGGAGGTCCAGGCCACCGAGTTCCGCCGCTTCGCCCGCCTGCTGCCCCAGGTCGCCAAGGCCGAGGGCGTGCGCCTGCACCAGGTCTCCCCGGCGGACGAGGACCTGGAGAGCGTCTTCTCCTATCTGATCAACAGGAGCAGCTGATGAACACCGTCGTAGCGGGCATCACCTACCGCGCCCTGCTGGGCCGGCGGCGGATCATCCTGCTCCTGCTGCTGCCGGCGGCCCTGATCGGCCTGGCTGTGCTGCTGCGCCTGTTCAGCGCCGACGACCAGGCCACGACCGTGCTGCTGATGAAGAACTTCGCGATCGGTACCATGCTGCCGCTGCTGGGCCTCATCGCGGGCACGGGCGTCATCGCGCCGGAGATCGACGACGGCACGATCATCCACCTGATGTCCAAGCCGATCTCCCGCCCGGTCATCGCGCGGACGAAGTTCCTGGTCGCCGCGTCGCTGCTGGCCGTGTTCGCGGCGGTGCCGACGTACGTGGCGGCCTGGATCCTGGTCGGCAACGAGGACGGCATCGCGCCCGGGTTCGCCCTGGGCTCACTTGTGGCCGGCATCGCGTACGCCGCCGTCTTCCTGCTGCTCGGCGTGGTCACCCGGCACGCGGTCACGATCGGCATCATCTACGCGCTGGTCTGGGAGAGCCTGGTGGGCAACCTGCTGGCCGGCGCGCGTACCTGGTCGATCCAGCACTGGGGGCAGTCGATCGCGGCGCAGCTCTCCGACTCGCCGTTCTTCCAGGCGGACGTCTCGCTGAGCTTCGCCATCCCGGCGCTGATCATCGTCACCGTCGGCGCGGTCCTGTGGGCCGGGCAGCGGCTGCGCGCGTTCTCCCTGACCGGCGACGAGTGAGCCTCCCGCTCTGAATGATCGTCCATCGGGCGCGCCGAGGCGCCCGATGGACGGTCGTTCGTCAGACGCAGGCCGTACGGACCACGTCGGCCAGGCGGCCCGCCACCCGCGTGGCGTGCTCCTCCGACGCGGCCTCGACCATGACCCTGATCATCGGCTCGGTCCCGCTCGGCCTGATCAGCACCCGGCCGGCCTCGCCCAGCTCCGCCTCCGCCTCCGCGACGGCCGCGACGAGCTCGGGCACCGCGGCCTTGCCCCGGTCGACGTCCTTGACGTTGATCAGGATCTGCGGCAGCGGCGTCATCACCGAGGCCAGTTCCTTCAGCGGCACGCCCGACTTGGCCACCACGCCCAGCAGGTGCAGGGAGGTGAGCAGGCCGTCACCGGTGGTGGCGTGGTCGAGCATGATGACGTGCCCCGACTGCTCGCCGCCCAGGTTGAAGCCGTCGGACTTCATCCGCTCCAGCACGTAGCGGTCACCCACCGAGGTCTCCACCACGGTGATCCCCGCATCGCGCATCGCCAGCTTGAAGCCCAGGTTGGACATCACGGTCGCGACCACGGTGTCCTTGGCCAGCAGGCCCTCGCCGTGCATGGCGGCGGCCAGGACGGCCATGATGTGGTCGCCGTCGACGACGGCGCCGGTGTGGTCGACCGCGAGGCAGCGGTCGGCGTCGCCGTCGTAGGCCACGCCGAGGTCGGCCCCGCGCGAGATGACCACCTGACGGAGCTTGTCCAGGTGGGTCGAGCCGTGGCCGTCGTTGATGTTGAGCCCGTCGGGCCTGGCGCCGATGGCCTCGACCCGCGCTCCCGCGCGCACCAAAGCCTCGGGCGCCACCATGTGGGCGGCCCCGTGAGCGCAGTCGACCACGACGTTCAGGCCGTCGAGGGCCGCGGTCATCGTGGTCAGCACGTGGGAGATGTAGCGGTCGGCCTCACCGTACGCGTCACGCACGCGCCCGACGCCGGAGCCGACGGGGAAACTCCACTCCTCGCCCAGCCGCCGCTCGATCTCGTCCTCGACCGCGTCGGACAGCTTGAAGCCGCCGCGCGCCAGGAACTTGATGCCGTTGTCGGGCGCCGGGTTGTGCGACGCCGACAGCATGACGCCGAGATCGGCGCCGAGCGCGGCGGTGAGGTGGGCGACGGCCGGGGTGGGCAGCACGCCGAGGCGCAGCACATCCACACCAGACGCCGCGAGGCCGGCGACCACGGCGGCCTCGAGAAACTCTCCCGAGGCACGCGGGTCCCGGCCCACGACCGCCACCGGCCGGTGTTTACCGGATCCGGTGGCGGAGAACGCGCCTGCATCGCCGAGGACGTGAGCGGCCGCCACGGACAAGTCCATGGCGAGCTCCGCCGTGAGGTCGCGGCCCGCGACCCCACGTACCCCGTCGGTGCCGAAAAGGCGCGCCAACTTAGCGCTTGCTGTACTGCGGAGCCTTGCGGGCCTTCTTGAGGCCGTACTTCTTCCGCTCCGTGGCGCGGGCGTCACGGGTGAGGAAGCCGGCCTTCTTCAGCGGCGGGCGGTTGACCTCGACGTCCAGGATCGCCAGGGCGCGGGACAGGCCCATGCGCAGCGCGCCGGCCTGGCCGGTCACGCCGCCGCCGTCGATGCGCGCGATGACGTCGAACGCCTCTTCGGCGCCGAGCACCACGAAGGGCTCGTTGACGATCTGCTGGTGGACCTTGTTCGGGAAGTAGGCGTCCAGCGAACGACCGTTGATCGTCCACTTGCCGGTGCCGGGGACGATGCGCACGCGGGCGATCGCCTCCTTGCGGCGGCCGGTGCCGTACGAGTTGCCCGTCGTGACGGGCTTGCGCACGGGCGCGTCAGCGCTGGCGGTGGATTCGGTGGTGTACTCGGACGGGAACTCCTCGCCGGAGAAGTCCTCCACCTCGGCCGTCTCTACGACCGTCTCGACACCAGTGGGCTCAGCCACGGTTCTCCTCTAACTCTTTCGAACTACTACTGGGCGATCTGGGTGATCTCGAACGGCACCGGCTGCTGGGCCTGGTGCGGGTGCTCAGAACCCGCGTAGACCTTCAGCTTCTTGGCCATCTTCCGGCCGAGGGAGTTCTTCGGCAGCATGCCCTTGACGGCCTTCTCCACTGCCTTGTCGGGCCGCTTGTCCATGAGCTCGCCATAGCTGACGGAACGCAGACCGCCCGGGTAGCCCGAGTGGCGGTACGCCTTCTTCTGCTCACGCTTGTTGCCGCTCAGCGCGATCTTGTCGGCGTTGATGACGATGACGAAGTCACCGGTGTCGACATGATTCGCGAAGATCGGCTTGTGCTTGCCGCGGAGCAGGGTCGCGACGTGGCTGGCCAGCCGGCCCAGCACGACATCGGTCGCGTCGATGACGTACCACTGACGCTGGACGTCGGCGGGCTTCGGTGAGTACGTGCGCACGGTCGTAGCCTTCTTTATGCTCGCGTCTTCGGCGCTGTCGGATGTGACAGCTACATTGGTCGGTCGGTGCGGGCACACGACGGCCCGGACCTTCCGTCTCCGCAACACGGGAGATGACGCCGGACGCGCCGCGCATTGGTCGCGCTGGACCTATGCACACAACGAACCTAAGCTACCCGCCCTGAGGCGCGCAGGTCAAAAGACCGGTAACCCTGTGCGAGTCTACCTGACCGCAGAACGGTTCGATTTCGTTTCCCTGGGACCCCTTCTTTCCCAGGACCAGACATCCCTATCGTTGGCGGCGGTATGTGGCAGAACTCTCGCACCCGGCAAACCCAGCGCGGCCATCGGCGCCGGAGTCACCTGGGTGTGCTGGCCTGCCTCATGGCCGTGCTCTTCACCGGCGTACTGATCGGCCGGCTGACCACCGACCCCGACCCGGCCCGCCACGTCTACCTCGACGAGACCGCGCCGCCCGCGGCCGCGACCGCCAACCCCGCGCCGACGGCGGCGAGGAAGGCGCAGCAGCTCGAAAGCATCCCCAGGGGCGTCACGACCAGGAAACTGCCCAGCGGCGCCCCGACGCCCCGGCCGACCAGGTCGTCGAAGGACCAGATCCCGGGCTTCGCCTCGGAGGACCGTACGCGGGTGCTCGGCGGCGAGGACGGCGGCGTCCAGGTGCTGGCGGGCGTCGCCTCGCGCGTGGTCTCCCTGACGAACTCGGCCAGGTCCAGGCGCGGTTGCGCGCCGCTGAGGGTGGACGGCGGGCTCACCCGCTCCGCGCGGGCGCACTCGCTGGAGATGGCCCGCACGGGGCAGCTCTCGCACAACTCCCCCGACGGCGCCTCGCCGTGGGACCGGATGGAGCGCGCCGGATACCGCTGGGGCGCCGCCGAGAACATCGGCGCCGGCTACGGCACCGCCGACGAGGCCGTACGCGGCTGGCTGGACAGCCCCGACCACCGCAAGAACATTCTCGACTGCCGCCTGCGGGCCATCGGCGTGGGCGTCGCGTCGGGCCCCGGCGGCCCCTGGTGGACCCAGGACTTCGGCACCCAATGACATCGCCCCGGCGGGGGTTCGATTCCTCCCCGCCTTGAGGCCAGGATCTGTTCAGCGGCATCTGATGACAAACATCACGGTAGTGTCGCCGCATGGTTTCCAACGGCGATAGGGAACGCGAGAACGGCACGGGCGATGCCCCCTTCGCCCCTTTCGGCCCCGGCCCCGCCGGTGGCGCCCCCTACGGGATGGGAGGCGCGCCCCGAGGCGGCGCGCCCGCGAGCGGCGCGCACGCGGCTGGCGGAGCTTCGGGTGGCAGGCCCCTGAACAGCGACCCCTTCGACAGCGGACCCCTGAACGGCGGATCACGCAACGGCGGCGCCCATGGCGCGCCCGCGAACGGCGGTCCCAACGGTGGTGGACCCGCGAACGGCGGCCTCATCGGTGACTTCAACGGCGGTTCCAGCGGTGGCGGGCCCACGAGTGGCGCCTTCATGATCGGCGGCCCGGGGGGCGGCGGTCCCGGAGGCGGCGGCGCCGGTGGTGGCCTTGGCGGTGGTCTTGGCGGTGGCCTTGGCGGCGGTCCCGGCGGTCCCGGCGGTCCTGTTGGCGCCTCTGGCGGCCCCGGCGGAGGCCTCGGCGGAGGCCTCGGGGGTGGCGGCGGCCCGTCCGAAGGCCTTCCCAGCCGTGGCAGGCGCGCACGTGGCGGTCCCTCCGGCGGCTCGCACGGTGCGGGAGGCCCCGGCAGTCCTGGCGGCCCCGGCAGTCCTGGCGGCCCCGGCGGAGGCGACCCCGCGGGCGGCTTCTTCGGCGGCGGTCCCGCAGGGGGCGGCCGTCCGGGAGACGACCGGCCGGGCGGAGACCAGCCAGGTGGCGGCCCTCCCGGCGGGGGCCGTTCCGGTGGACGCCGGGCCGGAGGCGGCGCGTTCGGCGGCGGCGACCCGCTCGGGGGCGACAGCCGCGCGGTCGGCGTCAACCCCCGGCCCGGCGGGGCCTGCGGGGCCAGGGGGTGCC